>SLJD01000184.1 GCA_007135295.1 Phycisphaerales bacterium | reverse complement strand
CAGTTGACGGATCTGTTCTGGCTGGACCCGTTGATTGCCATCGCGCTGGCGGGGTTCATTTTCTATACCGGAAGCCGGATCGTGCTCGAATCGTGGAACCGGCTGATGGACCGAATTGACCCGGGCGATGATGCGATGATCCGGCAGGTGCTTGATGGTGAAGTAGATGCCGGGCGGATCCTCAGCTACCACAAACTCCGCCACCGGCAGCAGGGGTCGGTGCGGTGGGTGGATCTGCACATCCAGTTGCCGGGCGACATGACGGTGCGCGACGCCCACGACGTCGCCAGCGATGTCGAGCACCGGATTGAATGCGAACTTGGTCGGGCGAATGCCACGGCCCATATTGAACCGCCGGAGAGTCATCCCCCGGTCGGAGAGACTGGCGAGGCCGGTGAATCGGCGGAGTCGGAGCAGCGTTGATCGCGCAAAGAACAGGCGGCCCCGCCGGGGACCGCCCGTTTCGATTGAATGAGATGGCGGCGGTGTTACGCGGCGGAGCGACGTCGACGGATCGCGACGACGCCGGCGAGTCCCGCAGCGCCCATGAGCACCGGGGCGGGCAGGGGCACGAGCGACGGCTCGTTGAAGCCGCTGCCAAACTGAAAACGGACCTTTGAGAACTCGATGCCGTCGAGGCCATCAGCAAAGAACGACTCATCCATGAAGAAGCGGAACTCGATCGATTCCCGCCACATCGGAGTCTGATTCTGATTGTTATATGTTTCTGCGGTGGGCGACAGGATGCCGCCGTTGATGCCGTTGGGCAGCGGCGGGGAGCCGTTGCCACTGAGGATGTCTTGGTGGTTGAAGACCCCCATGCCGGCCGCGCCGAGGCCGTACTGCGTGCCGAACGGCGTGTCGTCGGTCGACAGCTCATCGCGATACGCCCAGTATTCGATGGGGGTATTGAAGTCTCCGCTGCCGACCATGTCGCCGGTTCCGGATTCAACGACCTCGACGGCGTTCCAGGTGAAGTCGCGGTTTGAATCGAAGAACAGGCCGGTCAGCGCGCGCGAATCGGCCGAGTCATACGCCTCGTCCATGATGTTGGAGATGCGGATCGAGACCGTCTGATCGGACTGGTCAGCTGTGAATTTCGCGCTGGCGGCGTGGCCGGAGTCGGCCTCTATCGAGACGGAGTATTCGAGGGTGGTCGCCATCGCACCGCTTGACAGTGCGAGAGCGGCGAGTGCGGCGAATCCGTAGCGTGCGCAGACACGCCGGTCGCCGAACCCCTTCGGGTCTTCTGCCATGATCTTTCTCCCATTCTCTCAAGTTGTCAGTCAGTCACCGCGCTGCAACCGGATGTCGCAGTCGCGTAACTCATTGGAGTTCAACAGGTAATGTATCACTTCGATGGCGCGAATCAACGCCGTGAAGTGGAATTGACGCTGAAAGGATGCAAAAGAATACCTTTTCCGTCCAATAACGATCATTGGCCGGAAAATGGAAAATACGGGGGGGCTGGGGTGCGTCCCGGTGGCGGTCAGTTCGCCGATTCGACCTTCAGGTATGGTTCGACGCTTCGCAGGTCGGGGGCGATCTGCGGGGTGACATCAAGCGTGAAGGACTCGCCTTCCCGAACGTAGGTCAGCTTGGTCGTCGGGACGCGGATGACCCAGTCCACGCCGGCACGGGTGACCGTGCGGTTGTCGGTCTGCTGCCGGCGCTTGGCGAGTTTCCGCAGGCCCTTCTGGATGTGCGGCTGCATGCGCATCAGCCGGCGGAGGGTCTTGCGGCCGGCTTCGTTGCGGGGAAGCCGCTCGACCGTGAACGTCTGCCTCGTGTTGACTTCGATCTGACTCTGGCTCATTGATTCGTCTCCAAGCGAACCGGGCAGTATACCAGCGGTGGGGCGGGCTGCCAACGGCGTCACGCTTGATCGAGTCGGCATGCGAGATCGACGAGCGACCCGGTCGCGTCCTGATAGCCGTCGACGTACTCGACGCAGGTGGAGCCGACTTCGCGGTAAGCCATGCGACCGGTCGGCCGGAAGCCGCATGATTCGAGAATTCGGATGTGGCGGCGGTCCATCGGGTCGCTGCGGGCGATGACGCGATCGAAACCGGCGGATTGAGCCCGGTTGAGCACCTCGCGGATCAGGCGGGCGATGAGGCGATCGTCCGCGTCGCCGATGCGGTCGAGCAGGAGCAGGGCGTGGTCAGGCTCCGTCGCGCACCCGCGTGGATCAAGTGCAGCGACGGGCCCAGGCGTGTCGGGCTCGGCCGCGAGTTGGTCGGAAAGCTTGAGCCCGAAGCCGGACGGCTGTTCGATGGCTGTGCGGATCATCGGGCTCAGCGCGGGGGCATCGGCGCCGAGATTAAGGCAGGGGGTCGAGAAGGACTGCTCATCGGGGGCGGACACAGCCGTGGCCTTTCATGGTCATGCCGAGACGGGCTGGGCGATCAGAACGTGACCCGGCCGAGCGATGCGCCGACGCTCGTTTCGTCGCGGATGTCATCGTAGTTGACCTGGAAGATCAGCTCGAAGTCAGGAAACGACCTGGCAAGCTCGAGTCGCAAGGCGCGGAAACGGCTGGCGCGGAAGTCCCACTGGGGGCGGAGCGAAACGCTGTACTTCGGCGTGGCCTGGTAGGCCCATCGCATTCCGAGCAGTTCCGTGCCCGAGGCGCTGAGATTTCGGTACTCGATGATCGACAGCAGGACGGGGGAGTGCCGCAATTCCATGCCGATCGAACTTCGCGTGACCTCCGTCGTGTCGAAGTCGTAGGTCAACTCACCGAGGAAGGAGAGCGTGTCGCTCGGCAGCCACATGAGCGACGAATAGAGATGGTCGCCGAACTGGGAGTATTCCGGCCGGTACTGGAAGAACTGCGGATGAGGCGAGCGGCGGTTCGCGTCGTTGCTGTTGAGCACGACCTGGGAGTTGGCGCGGAGTACATCGGCGTCGGTCCACCGTCCCGGACCGCCGCGCTTGGTCTGCCATGTGTTTCGGACGCCGAATGCCAAGGCCGTCCCGTGACCAATATCCTCGACGAGCGGATCGTAGGTGGGCAGGTGGTCGTTGCTGACTGTGGAGTGGCCGTACCAGAGCGTCGCGTGCGGTTCGACGACGTGGCGCAGGCGGTGCAGGTCGAGCAGGCGGCTTTCGACGTCTTCGTGAATTCGCTGAAGCTGCGTGCTCATGCGCAGGCCGCCGGCACCGAAGAATCTCAGGTCGTCGGCATCGGTTGAGAATTCGGCGAAGTCATCGTCGTAGATCGTCGCGCGGGCGGTCAGAAACGGCGTCAACTGAATATGGTTCCATTCCAGGGGAACCGCGATCTCGTGCCGCGTATCGCCGCGTGTGACGAACTGCTCGTGCAGGCCCTGGTCGGCGAGGACGGTGCTGAATGGTATATCAGGGTCGATGCCGAAGCCGCCGGTTCGCACGCCGAGTTCGGCCGGGGTGTGCCGTTCGAACCGGAAGCGCATGCGGCTGACGCCGATCGAGCCGGAGTACGTGACCGTGTCGTTGAACCAGGAATCGCCAAACCGCTGGTAGCTCGCTTCGGGCGCGCGGTCGACCTGTCGCTGGCGGGAGGCGAGCAGGTAGTCGTTGGAGATGAAGTCGTTGAGCTCGTACTGGCCGGCGATGGTCAGGGCGGCGTTGTCGTCCTGGTACTGCAGGGCGGCGCCGGTTTCGTATTCGCGGCGGTCCTGGAAATCGTCCGGCCGCCACATGGTGACGAACGTTTCGTCGCTGATGTATGACGCCTGGGTCTGGAGCGTCCAGTTGCGGCCGAGTTCGCCGCGATGCTCCCAGAGAGCGAGGCCGCGCATGCCGTCGTCGCGTTCGACGGTGCGGCCGGCGTTGGTGCGGTCGTCGCCGGTGTCCCAGATGCCGTAGAGTTCGCTGGCTGCTTCGTGGCCGTCGACGTGGAACGAGGAGTCGAGCCCGCCGCCGACGCCACGCTCGGAGAACGCGTCGAGGCGAAGGGTCGTGTCAACCCCGTCAGGGGTTGGGCGGTCGAGCAGGCCGAATACGTTCCATCGCGATTCGATCCCGACGCCGCGATTCCGCCGTTCGGACAGCGTAACGGATCGCAAGGGGACGTCCTGCAACCGGCCGGCGAAGCGCGGCCAGTAGAAGATCGGCACGTCGCTGGCCCGGAGCGTGGTGTGTTTGGCAACGAACTCGGTGCGTTCGCGGCCGACCTCGTCATCGAGTTGGGTGACGGTGACGCGCTGCGCGCCGAGGGCGATGTGCGGGGTGTAGAACTCGCTGGTTGAGACGCGCGCCCGCTCAGCGGTCCACTGGTTGCGGGCGACCTGACGCATCTCCGCCGCACGTGAGTAGATTGGCGCGTCAATGTCGCGTGAGCGGGTACGCAGCACGGAGTCGACCATCAGCGCCTGGTCACGCTGCACGTCGTAAAAGACACGTGGCGCGCGGACCTGGTATTCATCGCCTTCGGTGGCGGCGAGGACATTACCTTCAAGGTAGATGCCACGAACCGTCTCCGCTTCGACTTGCCCTCGCATGATCTGGTCACGCAGTTCTGGATGGGTAAAGACGACGGCGTGCTCGGCCTGGAGCGTGATTTCGGTCCATTGCCCGTCGAGGCCCTCGCCGGCGTATTCGACGACGACGCCGCCGGTGAGCACGACGACATCCTCGTCCTCGCCGGGTG
>SLJD01000370.1 GCA_007135295.1 Phycisphaerales bacterium | reverse complement strand
GGTCCGCATCGGCGGTCAGGCGCTCAACGAACTCCAGGCCGAGCATGTGCACCGCGATGGAGCCGGCGTTGAAGCGCAGGCGGCCCTGCTCATCCGTATCGCGGGCGAGGTCCTCGGGCAGATCGGAGTATTCGATCACCTGCGTCGTGCCGTCGACGCGGCAGAACACGCCGACCTTCTCTTCCGGATACGCCTTGGCGACCATCTTGCTGGACATTTCGGCGGAGGAGTCTTCCGCCGTGGCGTGCAGGCCGATGAACACGGGGTCGAGCACGCGCACGAGCGGGTTGTCGACCTGGAAGTAACTGACGTGCTCGACGCCGCGCATCCGCATGTCTTCGACCGCCCCGCTCGACGCCAGGGCCTTGATCGACCCGCCGTGCCCGTCAGGGTTCATGGCGAGTTCGCCCTTCTCCGCGAGCAGCAGCCGGCCGGTCTCCCGGTCGAGCGACGGCAGCATCCCCTGCGGGAACATGAAGATGTTCCGCCGGGTCACGCCGAAGTTGTTGTTGTCCTGAAAGAACGCGCGAGTGTCGGCGTCGTTGACCGGGCTGGTCATGATGTACCACGGGATCGACACGCCGTAGCGCTTTTCCATCGCGAGAATCTGCTCGGCAAAGCACCGGAACAGCGGCTTGCCGGCGACGGGCGTGGCGGGATACGTCCCCTTCGGCCCGTTCCATCCCAGCCGCGTGCCCTGGCCGCCGGCGACGGTGAACGCGGCGACCTTGCCCTTACGGATGAGTTCTTCGCCGGCTTCCCGGAACGCCTGCCGGTCGTACCGCCCGGCCGGGTCGTGCGGGTAGTACGGCGCCGGCTCGATCGACTCGGGCAGCGTCGGCTCAGGGCGGCTGGTGACGTACCGGTCGATCCATTCGTCGAGCACATCAAGGTTGATCGACGAGATCTGCGCGAGCAGGCGGTCGCGCTGCTCGTCGCTCAACTCATCGATGAATTGAAGCACATGCGCCTGGCCGTGGGCTTCGAGATCGGATCGGACGGCCGCCAATCGCTCGGACATCAGGCAGTTCCTCGCCATGCCGGAAAGAAGGTTCGTGAATACTTACTGGTGCAGATAATACACCGGCCCCCGCGCAGGGGAAAACGGGCCGACCATCCGGGACGGTCGCACGCACGCGTCCGATCAAATTACTTGTCGAATCGGGGCGGCTGTGGTTCCGTCCAGCCGGTCGGCAGGTGGCGGACGATCATGCCGCTTTCGAGATAAATCACCTGCTCGCAGATGTTGGTGCAATGATCGGCCATGCGTTCGAGCGACTTCGTGATGACGATCAGGTGGAACGCGAAGCGGTTGTGGAACTCGCTGCTCGCCACCCGGCGCTGGGCGTCGAGAGTGATCTCGCGTTTGAAGCGGTCGACCGCGTCGTCGAAGCCGAGCACCTGCTGGGCGAGTTTCACGTCCCGGTCGCCGAGCGCCCGGACCGTATCCCGAACGATGCCGATCACGCTGTTGGCCATCACGCGGAACGTCGGCGGGATGTCGAGGTTTTCCTCGTCGTAGTCCTGAACGGCCTCGGCGATGTTGACCGCGCAGTCCGCGACGCGCTCGAGTTCATTGTTGACTTTGACGATTGTCAGCACCGAGCGGATGAGGTGCTCATCGGTCACGCCCATCGCGAGCAGCGGCACACACGCCCGTTCTATCTCCACATCCACCCGGTCGATGACCTCATCGCTGTCGATCAGCGCCTCGGCCTGCTGGCGGGCCCGGTCACGATCGGGCAGGAAGCAGCAATCCACCGCCCGGGTCACCATGTCTTCGACACGCTGCCCCTGCGTGAGCAGGTCGTTGCGTAACTGAGCAAGTCTCTGGTCAAACGTTTTCACGGTGCGACCTCACCCGAGGCAGTATACAGATCGCCCGCGCCGTGGCTACCTGATCGCCCCGCACCCCGAGCACGTCCCCGGCTCGCCGGTCGTGCGGCTTGTGATTTGCCCGCCCGCGTTCTACGCTTCGGCCATGACCGACCCCCCGCCCGAATCCCCGGCCATGCCGGTCCAACTCGGCGTCAACATCGACCACGTCGCGACCGTGCGCCAGGCCCGCCGCACCTACGAACCCGACCCGGTCTGGGCGGCCGTCGAGGCGCAGCTCGGCGGGACGGACGGCATCACGGTCCACCTTCGCGAAGACCGCCGCCACATTCAGGACCGCGACGTCGAGCGACTCGTTGAAGCTGTTCACATCAAGCTCAACCTCGAAATGGCCGCGACCGACGAGATGGTCGACATCGCCTGCCGCACCGGCCCGCAGCTCGCCATGCTCGTCCCCGAAAGCCGCGAGGAAATCACCACCGAGGGCGGGCTCGACGTCGCCGGCCAACTCGCCCGCATCCGGGACATCGTCGCCCGGCTGCACGAGGCGGGCCTGCTCGTCAGCGCGTTCATCAACGCCGACGAAAAGCAGATCGACGCCGCCGCCGACTGCCGCTTCGACGTCTGCGAGATCCACACCGGCCCGTACGCCCACGCGTTTCACGACCACGGCCGCGACGCCCGCCAGCCGGCCGTCGAGCATGAACTCGACCTCGTCCGCCGCGCCGGCCGGGCCGTCCTCGACGCGGGCATGCAGTTCAACGCCGGCCACGGGCTGAACTACCACAACGTCAGCCCCGTCGCCGCCCTGCCGGGCCTCGGCGAACTGCACATCGGCCACGCCATCGTCAGCCGGTCCGTCTTCGTCGGCCTGCGTCAGGCGGTGGCGGAGATGAAACACCTGCTGACCGGCCCGGCCGCGACTGTCGTCGATCCCCACAACGCGCCGCGGGTGACGCCATGAGCGACCGCCCCGGCACCCTGCCGTACAAGATCGCGGTGCTGTGTTATCTCTACGACGACCGCGACTGCGTCCTGCTGCTCCACCGCCGCAAGAACCCAAACGCCGGGATGTACTCGCCGATCGGCGGCAAGCTCGACCTCGCGCGCGGCGAAAGCCCGCACCAGTGCGCCTGCCGCGAAATCGAGGAAGAGACCGGCCTCGCCCTCGACCCCGATCACGTGCGCCTCGCGGGGATCGTCTCGGAGCGCGGCTACGAGAACGAAACGCACTGGCTGATGTTCCTCTTCGAAGTCACCCGGCCGATCGACCGCGACGCCCTCGCCTGGAGCGAATTCAACGAAGGCACGCTCGAATGGATCCCCGTCGACCGCGTGCCGGACCTGAACATCCCGAAAACCGACCGCGAAGTCATGTGGCCGAACGTCCAGTCCCACCGCGGCGGGTTCTTCATGGCCCACATCGACTGCCTGGCGTCGTCCGACGGCGAGCCGTTCACATGGCGGCTCGATGAATCCGAGCGCCGGCCGGGCTGAAGTCAGTCGCCGTCTTCTTCCGCTTCGTGGCGCTGCTGGCTCAGACCGCAGCCATCCGCGCCGCGCCCGCCGGCGTGAAAGTTCTCGGGTTCCTGCTCGCAGTGGCAGGTCGGCATGGCCTCGCCGGCCGCATCATACCGGCAGGTCGCCCACGCCTCGTCAGTGTCGCACTCGACGTCGCATGCGTACGACCCGCGCTCATCGTCCCGGCTCACCTTGCACGCCACCGCCGCCGGACCGCCCGCATCGCACGGCTCAGCGTCGAGGGTCTCAAGACTACGGCACGCGCAGCCCGGCAACTCACCCGGCTCGTTGTACGCACAGCACGCGGCAAACCCATCGACATCGCACGACGCCTGACATTGCCCGGGCGATGAGCCCTGCCGCAATTCCCTGACGAACGTACCAACCACCAGTATGGAGTCCGGCGGAATGTCAACGACAGGAGCGTCATCCGTCGCCAACACTGCCGTCGCCGTCTCGTCGCCGGCGTTGTGGATCATGCCGTGGTGAAACGTGTCGCCGGATTCAACGGCATCGCCGTATTTCCTCGCTTCGCCCGTGTCGAGATTGACCCGGCCGATCACACGAACGTCATCGCCTTCGACATCGATCATCGTCAGGGGAATCGACGGCAGGAACCGGTACGATGCAACGTCAAGATGATTCGCGACAACCCCGATTTCCGCGGGGGTCATGGACGGCTGGCCGAGCAGTTTGTCCATGTCAACCGCCGGCTCGTCGGATGCTCGCGATTCGGTCGACGCACCGGCCGATGACGACCCATCAACCGCCGCGAACGCCAGCGCGACCACGGCCGCGGCACAGAACGCCGCACCGCCCACCGCGGCGAACCATCGATGTCGTCGCTTCGCCACCATCACTCGCGACCCGATCGTGCTGCGCATCGTCGTTTCAGCCATCGCCGCTCCCCTTTCGTCATGGATGTCGTCATGAATGTCACCATGGTTGTCGCCATGGTGTTGCCATTTTCAGAAATGTCGCGGGCGCGAGGGGTGAGCCATCAACCGCGTCCCGCTCACCGCTTCAGCCAGACGCCGCGTCCGGCGACCCGCTGCCCCAATATACGAGCGAGCGGCCGGGAAGTCGATACTTTTTCTTGGTTTCCTGGCAATCCAACGCGCGTTCCACCGACGCGCGGGGGTTCGCCGTGCGGGGCCGTGCTTCGCCGGTCTTCCACGGTTTGTCGAGCAATCTTCGCCGGGGGTTACTCCCGCGGGCCGGGCGCGCTCTCCGGGGGCTTGGTCTCCATCACGCTGCGAGCGATGTCGACGGCCTCGGCCATGCGCCGACCGATCTCGTG
>SLJD01000293.1 GCA_007135295.1 Phycisphaerales bacterium | reverse complement strand
TTGCTGATCGTCGGCCAGGCGCTCACGTCGCCCTCGGCGTCGATCGAGATCGACGTGATTGCTTCAGAAGACGTGAAACCGACGAAGTCATCCGCGGAATCCGCATCGTACTCGACCACGGTGCCGTCGCTCAGCTCGACGGTCATGCTCGCCGCGACGGGGAAGAAGCTGATGTCCGTGCCGTAGAAGTTGCCGCCCACCGCGGTGACCGGATCGCCGGTGAACTCGATGACAAGCATGTCTCCGGCTGAATTCGTCGACATCAGGCCGGGGTCGGCGAAGAGTTCCTCGGACCCATCGCCCTGCGCGCTGATGGTGTACGAAAAGCCGTTGACCGGGCCGAAGTCGACCGACGGTCCCTGGCTGCCGCCGGAGACATCCGCAAAGTCTTCGTGGTAATAGCCCGGCAGCGTATCGTCGAGGAAGTCGCCGAGGTTGTCGTGGACGATCGTCCCCATCGCTGCGGTGCTGGACATCGCGATGCCAAGCCCGGTCACCGCTGCAAAAATCGTGTAACGCATGATTTCTCCTTCTCCATCTTCTGTTGATACGGACAGTTCCCCTGAAGCCACGCGCCCAGCGGACCCTCCGACAGTCGAATCTCGGGAAGGCACCCACAAAACGGCGCGTGCGGAGTCACCCGTGAAGAGAGCGAATCCCCTTCCCTTCCGGCGAGACCGTATCACATAAACCCATGCGCCCGCAAGGCTTTTGCCAGTTTTTCCGCTGACGGCAGGCGCGGCCTGTCTGCCCACCCGGCCAAGATAACCCACATTCACGAACCACTGCACGGCAAGAGCATGCCGAGTTCATGGCGCATCGATCGCCGGACGCATTTACCCCGCCGGCAGCACGATTCCGCGACACCGGCCGAGGCCGATCCGCGCCGCCCCCTCGCGCTGGGCGTAGCCGGTGAGGATCACCTCATCGCCGTCCTGCAGGAACGTCCGCTGCGTGCCGTCGGGCAGGTGCAGCGGGTCGCGGCCGCGCCACGTCCGTTCGAGCAGGCAGCCGCGCGAGTCGTCCGTCGGCCCGGAGATCGTCCCGCTTGCCAGCAAATCGCCGGGCTTCATGTTGCAGCCGGTCGACGCGTGGTGGACGAGCATCTGCGACATCGTCCAGTACATGTCAAAGAAGTCCCCGCGGCTGATGAGCATCGCCGGCATGTCCTGCTCGCGCATCGCCTGTGAACGCAGATGCACCTCGACGGTGATGTGGTACGCCCCCGCCTCGGCCGGCTGAAGGTAGTCGATCGTCGGCGGATCGTCGCTGCTGCGCGGCGGGCCGTCGACGCGGTACGGCTCGAGCGCTTCGAGCGTGACGACCCACGGGCTGACGGTCGTCGCGAAGTTCTTCGCGTTAAACGGCCCGAGCGGCTGGTACTCCCACTTCTGCACGTCGCGGGCCGACCAGTCGTTGACCAGCGAAAGGCCAAAGAGGTGATCCCGCGCGCTGCCCATGGCGATCGGCGAGCCGAGCTCGTTGCCCGGCCCGACGTAAAAGCCCATCTCCATCTCGTAATCAAGAAGCCGGCACGGGCCGTACTCCGGAAGCGCCGCGTCATCGGCCTTCGTCTGCCCCTTCGGGCGGCGGACCGGCGTGCCGTCGATCACCACCGAACTCGCCCGGCCGTGATACCCCACGGGCAGGTGCTTCCAGTTGGGCATCAGCGGGTTGTCCGGGCGGAACATCGAACCGACATTCGTCGCATGGTGCAGCGACGCGTAGAAGTCGGTGTAGTCGCCGATCTGCGCCGGGACGTGCATCCGCGCCTCGGCGATGGGCACGACCATCGCCCGGCGGCGCTCGTCGCTGTCGCGCACCGTCGGGCACGAGGCGTCAAGCAGCGTGCTCACCACGCTGCGCGTCGCGACCCACGCATCGCGGCCGAGGGCCATGAACATGTTCAGCGACGGCGCGTGCAGGGCGCACCGCGTCTCCGGGTCGAGTTCGTCAAGCAGCCCCGCGTCGATCGCCGCGCGGAGATCGAGGACCTGATCGCCGATCGCCACCCCGATGCGCGGCGATTCGTCGGCGGGCGTGCTGAACACGCCGAACGGAAGGTTCTGCACGGGAAAGTCCGCGCCGGGCGCGTTGGCGGATTCGATCCAGCTCGTCCGGGACGGGTCGTGGGTGTGGTCGGTGTTCGTCATGGCGTGGTGAGCGTACCGCGAGCGGTCGCCGCAACGCAAGGCTCCGCCGGTTACGACGCCTGCCCGGCCGGAGCGTCGAGCAGGTGCAGTTCCCGAAGGTCGTCGCGCGGCTCGTCGAATGAGCACGACCCGAACGAGACGGCAAAGCCGCGGCGGCAGATGTCAAGCTGTTCGACCGTCACGCGGTGGTCGCGCCACGTGACCGCGTCGTCGTCAAACGTGAACGCATCGATCGAATCCTCGGTCAGCACGGGATGCAGATCGTCCGCCGCCCAGCCGTGCTGATCGGCCAGCGCCGCTGCGATGAACACGTTGAAAAAGCCGTAGAACATCGTCTGCGCCACCCGGTCGTGGTTGCGCAGCGGGTGGTGCAGGCCGGCGGTCGCCTTGAACGGCACGTCCGCCGTCGCGCACATCGCGATGAACGAGGCGACCTGCTCGACGGTCGGCACGAGGTCGGCCGTCACGCCGCCGGTGCGGATCTTCGCCCCCGCCTGCGAGCCGACGAGCGTCGTGATCATCCCGCGCAGGTCCTCCGCCACGGGAAGCTCAAAGTACGGGAACAATTCATCGGGAATCGCATCAAGCGCCGCTTCGACCGCCGCCGCGTTGGCCGCCTGGATCTCGACCGTGTCGATCACCGCCCGGCCGTTCGCCCCCTCACCATGGGCTTCGTTGAACCGGTTGATCGCTTCGATGTCGCGGACGAAGTCATCACCCGCCTCCGACGCCGCGACGGGAATGGCGCTGATGTGCCACGGCTCGGCGTCGTCATCGCGCGGCAGCAATGCCGCGGCATGCTGCTCCAATTCATCGAGCCGGGCGACCGGAACGATCAACCGGCCGAGCATCCACTGATCGGGGTGATCGAGGTACGACGCGTAGTTCCGGACCGTCGCCGGCATGTCGAGCCGGGCCGGCGGGAACAGGCCGGCATAGTCGATCAGCCGATGCAGCAGCACGTTGAGCGATTGCGCGGTCATCTCGACCCTCCTCCTTCCAGGTGTCGCCGTTGACGCGACGTTACTTCGCTGAGCCCTTCTGCTGACCGCTTTGCTTCTGAATCCTGGCCCATGAATCCTTGAGCGTCACCGTGCGGTTGAACACGGGCCGGTCGGGCGTTGAATCCGGATCAACGCAGAAGTATCCCATGCGCTCGAACTGCACGCGCTCGCCGACGGCCTTCTCCGCCAGCGACGGTTCGAGCCGGCAATCGGTCAGCACTTCAAGCGAATGGGGATTGATGTTGTCGCGCCAGTCGCCACCCTCGGGCACATCGGCCGGATTTTCCGTGGTAAAGAGCGTGTCGTACAGCCGCACCTCCGCGTTGACCGCGTGCTCCGCGGAGACCCAGTGCAGCGTGCCCTTGACCTTCCGGCCGTCCGGCGCGTCGCCGCCCCGCGTCTCGGGATCGTACATGCAGCGCAGCTCGACAATCTCGCCGGCATCATCCCGGACCACATCCGTGCAGGTGATGAAGTACGCGTACCGCAGGCGCACTTCTCTGCCCGGGGCGAGGCGGAAAAACTTGCGCGGCGGGTCTTCCATGAAGTCGTCGCGCTCGATGTAGAGGACGCGCGAAAACGGGACCCGCCGTGTCCCTGCATCGGGGTCTTCCGGGTTGTTGATGGCGTCGAGGTACTCGACCTCGCCTTCGGTGTAATTCTCGATGACGACCTTCAGCGGCCGAAGCACCCCCATCACGCGCGGCGCGGTCCGGTTGAGGTCTTCGCGGACGTGGTGCTCAAGCAGGGCGAGCTGGATCATCTGCGGCCGCTTCGAGTTGCCGACCGTTTCGCAGAACGCGCGGATCGACTGCGGCGTGTAGCCCCGCCGGCGGAACGAGGCGATCGTCGGCATGCGCGGATCGTCCCAGTCGGCGACATGGCCTTCCTCGACGAGTTCGCGCAGCCGGCGCTTGCTCATCACCGTGTGGCTGAGGTTCAGCCGCGCGAACTCGATCTGCCGCGGCGCATGAATGCCGAGTTGCTCGATGAACCAGTTGTACAGCGGCCGGTGGTCTTCGAATTCGAGCGAGCAGAGCGAATGCGTCACGCCCTCGATCGAATCGCTCTGGCCGTGCGCGAAGTCGTACATCGGATAGATGCACCACTTCTCGCCGGTGTGCGGGTGCGTCGCATTGAGAATCCGGTACATCACCGGGTCGCGCAGGTTGATGTTCGGCGCGGCCATGTCGATCCGGGCCCGCAGGACCTTCTCGCCATCGGCGAACTCGCCGTCGCGCATGCGCTGAAAGAGGTCGAGGTTCTCCTCGACGCTGCGGTCGCGGTACGGACTTTCCCGGCCGGGCTCTTTGAGCGTGCCGCGGTACTCGCGGATCTGTTCCATCGACAGGTCATCGACGTACGCCTTGCCGGCCTTGATGAGTTGAATCGCGTATTCGCAGAGCGACTCGAAGTAGTCCGAGGCGTGGTATTCGTGCTCGCCCCAGTCAAAGCCGAGCCAGCGGACGTCGTCCTTGATCGCGTCGATGTACCGCTGCTCTTCCTTCGTCGGG
>SLJD01000310.1 GCA_007135295.1 Phycisphaerales bacterium | reverse complement strand
TTCCCGACAAGCGGCATCCGGACGGGGATATTGACGATCCCTTCCTGCTCACCGGCTCTGGCTGCCGGGCCGCACGGGCTGCTTCGGAGCGTCAAGGTCGAGCACGAAGTCCGCGACCCAGATCTGGCTTGAACCGCCTTCTCCGCGCTGACTGGTCCACATCATGACCTCGCCGTCCCAGTCAAAGACCGGCAGCCCGTCGAATCCAGTGGAGTGGGTGATGCGTCGCTTGTTCGTCCCGTACCGGGTCGGCCCAGAGGAATCCTCAAGATTCCCCGGGTCGGCATCGATAAGAAAGACCTCATACTGGCGATGACTGACTTCACTTGTGGCGTAGGCCAGATGACGGCCGTCAGGATGCCAGTACGGAGCCCAGTTGACGTGCTCGTTGTCGGTCAACTGAAACTCCCGTTCGACACCGACGATGCTGCCGTCCTCATCGAATTCAAGTTCAGCGACATACAGTTGAAGCAGATTGTTTCCCGCGCGATCGGAGCGGTAGCACAGTCGCTTGCCGTCCGGCGAGAAGAACGGGCCGCCGTCATACCCCTCCGCTTCAATGATTTGTGTGATCGATTCGTCTTCCATGTCCATGACAAACAGGTCGCCGCGGCCTGATTCAAGTGAACAGAACACCATGTGCCGGCCGTCGGCGCTCATCGCGCATTCGGCGGCATAGGCGCTGTCCCGCCCGGCAAGGTGGACAAGTGACTGCGGCGAACCGTCGGCATCATCGAGGTGAACGCGGTAGATGTTCATCTCCGGCGGGAACATCCATTGATAACGGCGCGTGCCGCGGCGATACCCCGGCGGGTCCTGATCCTCGGGCGGATGAACTGTCGAACCGAAAATCACGACATCGGGATCGTCAGGGTCGAACCAGCCGCAGGTGTTCGCAGAACCGTCCGGGCTGATCCGCCTGATGCCGTCGAGGCCCGTGATTGATCCGCTCCTGTCGCGAATGACGTCGGCGACAAACATGGCATAGAAGTCGTCGGGCTCAGCATCCGGATCATCGGGCTTCTCGATGGCCTGAAAGATGATCCGCTCATTGTCGCGGGAGAAATAGGCCTCGCCCGCTTTGATGAAGCGGTCAGGAAAGGTCAGTTGGACATGGTTCTCAAGAATGCCCGCTTCGGCCTCCCGCCAGTCAACGGCCGGGGAACCTGAGGAATCCTCCCGCTCTGCGACCGGCGTCGCTGCCGTGATCAGAGTTCCGGTGCAAAGCAGTGCTGTAACAGCCGCGGCCAATGCAACCTGGGGCATGGTGGCGAGGCGCGGTTGAGCAAAGGGGCCATCAGTTCGGGGCATCTATGAACTCCATCTATGAACTCCATGGTCATCAGTCGTCCGCTGCGAACTGCCGGCTGTGCTGCAAGACCGCCCGGGCATGTCGTCAGGCCCCCCCATCATATTCCATCGCGGCTCGCCATTCACATTGGCGGAAGGGGCTATTCGGCCTATGTTGGAAGGTCCATGGCTGACCTCCCCGACCTGCTGCACCGTGATGATCGCCTGCTCGTGCTGAATAAGCCGACCGGCCTGCTCTCCGTTCCCGGCATCGGGCCGGACAAGCGGGACTGCATGGCGTCCCGCGTCCAGGCCCATCACCCGGAGGCGCGAATCGTCCACCGACTCGATCGCGACACGTCCGGGGTTCTCGTCATGGCCCGAGACGCTGAGGCCCATCGAGAATTGAGCCGCCAGTTCCATGACCGAGAAGTTGAAAAATGTTACATCGCCGTGGTGGCGGGCGAGGTGGAGCAGGAGCACGGCGCCATTGATCTGCCGATGCGCAAGGACTTCGATCACCCACCCCGCCACCTCATTGATCATGAGCACGGCCGCTGCGCCCTGACCAACTTTCGGGTGATCTCCCGGGACGAGGGAATCAGTCGGCTTGAACTCCGACCGGTCACCGGGCGGTCACATCAGCTCCGACTGCACCTCAAAGCGATCGGACATCCGATCCTCGGCGACGATCTCTACGCCCCGCCGGATGTGCTGGCAATGGCCGATCGGTTGCTTCTGCACGCCCGCTCGCTGTGGCTTGTGCACCCGTCAAACGGGGCTCCGATGACGTTTGAGGCCCCCGAGCCGTTCTGACAGACGTGAACTCCCGGGGCGGTCGCAAGTACAATCGACACTGCGATGACGGATACGATGGGTGCTATGGATGCCAGTGACAGCCCATCCCTGACGACACCGTTCGCTGCTTCAGCCATGAGCGGCCATCTCGATACGCGCACAGCCGCCACGGAAGTCGCCGAGATTCTGCACGAACGATTGTCCGGCCCCTGCCACCTGGTGATGGTGTTCGGCAGCTATCACCATCGCGCAGCATTCGGCGATGCGTCCGCATTGATCCGAGATGCGTTCGATGGGCCGACGACCGTCGGGTGCACCGCGGAATCGGTGCTCGACCTTGAAGATGAGCGTGAAGGCGTGGCCGGTCTGAGTGCGCTGGCGCTTCACCTGCCGGGCGTAGCCGTGCACCCATGGTCACTCGCCGGCTCTCCCAAGGCCCCGGACGCCGCGTCGGTGCGAAAGACACTCTCGATCGGTCAGGGGCTGGCGGGCGCGGTGATGCTTGCCGACCCGTTCTCCACGCCGATTCAGAACCTGCTGCCCGTACTGGCTGACTGCCGAGATGGCGGCGGTCCGGTTCCGCTTGCCGGCGGAATGGCGTCCGGCGCGAACCAGCCTGGCGTCAACGTGCTCGCCCTCGATGGCGAAGTGCAGCATCATGGCGCGGTGGGCGTTTCTCTAAGCGGCGATCTCCGGATGGACTTTGTCGTCAGCCAGGGCTGCCGGCCGATCGGCGAGCCGTTGATCATCACCGCGGCTCGAGAGAACGTTATCACTGAACTTGGCGGCCGGAAGCCCCAAGCCATCCTGCAGGATCTCGCGCAGCGTCTTAGCGACCGGGAACGGGCGTTGCTCGGCAAGGGGCTGTTCATCGGCCTTGTCATCGATGAATACAAGGACCGCTTCGGCCGCGGCGATTTTCTCATCCGCAACATTCTCGCGCTCGACCGGAACAACGGCTCACTGGCCATCGGGGACATTCCCCGTGTCGGGCAGACGGTGCAGTTTCACGTTCGTGATGCAGATACGGCCACGGAGGACCTCCAGCTCCTGCTCGATGCCGAGCAGTTGAAGGATCCACCTCTGGCTGGTCTGCTGTTCACCTGCAACGGTCGGGGCATGAATTTGTTTGACGAGCCCAATCACGATGTGCTGGCGATCCGCAACCGGCTCGGCGATCTGCCGCTGGCCGGATTCTTCGCGGCGGGCGAGATCGGCCCGATCGGTGAACGAAGCTTCGTCCACGGGCACACCGCGAGTCTGGTACTGCTTCGCCGTGCATCGCCCGCCGAGCCCTGAGATCAAATGCGAAAAGGCGGGCTCCTGCAAACGGCCCATACACATCAATGTCCACAAATGTGTTTTTCGGGGGAATGGAGGGGGATTGGGCCGTGTTACGGGCGTAGTGGGCGTTGTATCGTGCCGATACACCGGACAGGCACGAGACCTCGTGGCTGATGGAAGGCACTTCCGACTCGCGTGAGTTCCCGGCAGCTCAGCAAGGTGAAACGGCAGTCATGGGCATCGGCAGCATACTGGTTGAACGCGGGCTGATTTCCGACGAACAGCTCAAGGAGGCCATCGCCGAGCAGAACCGCACCGGCGAACGGCTTGACCATGTGCTCATTCGGCTCGGGTACTGCACAAGCCACGATGTGCTTGAAGCGATCGGCCAGCAATTCGCCATGCCGATCGTCGACCTCGGCGACGTTGACGTCGACTCCGACGTACTTAAGACCCTGCCGGCCAAACTTGTCTACAAGCAGAACTGCGTCCCGATCGGCCGTCACAACGGCACGTTGAAGATCGCGACGTCCGACCCGTTCGAGTTGACAGCGTTTGATGAACTTCGCCTGCTCACCGGCATGGGGGTTGAGCTTTACCTCGCCGACGAGCAGGACCTCAACAAGTTCATCCGCAAGCACTACGGCGTAGCAGGCGACACCCTCGACGCCATGTCGGCGGACACGGCCGAATCAGGCAGCCATGAGATCGGCGATGGGACCGGCCACGACGATGAGATCGAGGCAGCCCAAGAGGCGTCGGTCATCAAGCTGGTCAACGATCTGCTGCTCGAAGCGATCCGGGAACGCGCGACCGATGTGCACATTGAGCCCTATGAAGACACACTGTCCATCCGTTACCGCGTGGACGGCGTGCTGGCGCAGGCGGGCGTACCCGCAACGGTCAATCGCTTCCGCAACGCCATCATCAGCCGCCTGAAGATCATGGCGAATCTCAACATCGCCGAGAAGCGAAAGCCGCAGGACGGCCGCATCACGATCCGTAACAAGGGCGAGGAGTATGACCTGCGTGTCTCGGTCATTCCGATGCTCTTCGGCGAGGGGGTGGTGCTCCGGATTCTGAACAAGACCGCGGTCATGATGGGGCTCGATGAACTCGGCATGCCGGCCAATGTTCTGCAGAGCTGGGATGAGCTTATCCATCGGCCGCACGGCATTCTGCTCGTCACGGGGCCGACCGGCTCAGGGAAATCAACAACGTTGTACGCGTCACTCCGCCGAATCGTCAGTGACGAGGTCAAGGCAATCACGGTCGAGGATCCTGTTGAGTACCACGTCGACGGTGTCAATCAGATTCAGGTGAATTCGCAGGTCGGTCTGACGTTCGCAGCCGGCCTGCGGTCCATCCTGCGACATGACCCGGACATTGTGATGAT
>SLJD01000339.1 GCA_007135295.1 Phycisphaerales bacterium | reverse complement strand
GTCTTCAGCGACCAATCGCTGAAGAAATCGAGAAAGATCGTCGCTACCTCGACCATGATCAAAGCTGCCGGCACGCCCTTGCCGGCAACATCACATTTGATCAATCCGTAGTGCTGTTCGTCGAGCTTGCGATAGTCGAAATAGTCTCCTGAAACCCCCTTGGCGCCTTCGTAGTAGCCGAAGCGCTGTTCAAAGGCGGCGTACCGAGCCGTGGCACGGGCGCGAACGGTCCCATCCTTCCAGACCTGGTCATCATACCCTTCGACGGTCTCCGACTTGACGTCGAGGGGGCCATCACCGAGGTGGTCGGCTACCCGCGTGATCGAGATCCGACCATTTTCGCTCGCCAGGTCACGTCCATTAGAGGTGTAGTCAAATGAGCCGTCAAGACTCGTGTACGCGCTGATCTGGTTGATGATGCCCCGGTGATCCATCTCACTGTCATCGATTGCGCCGGGCGACGCACTGGCGTTATCGGTTCCGAACTGCGAATAGCCCTGTCCGAGCGCTGATGACGCCATCAAGGTCAGGCAGGCAGCACCCGCGGCATACATTGCTTTCATGGTGTTCTCCCTCTTGGAATGTCATGTCAAATGCTGGCCATCGTTGGCCGATCTGCCGAAGCGACCGATCGTTCGGCATTGGTGCCACAAACGTAGCAGCAGCAAAGGCTTAGGCAACTTCCTGTGAGGTTTGCAGCAGAGAACTGCGTCTATTCCAGGGCCGCTCCCTGCGAGATGCTCAACAGAAACCGCAGAGTTCGCCCGGTTTCGCATTTCGCTGTTCTCAGCAACGACCAATAACAATGGCGACACAACCGAATCAGTCACGAGGGGCCGGCGGGCCATACGTGAAGCTCGCGCTGACTTCGAAAACTCGGGGCGGTTTAATCTGGCCCGGCAGGGAATGTTGATGTAAGGTATTGAAGCAAAGGCACTGACCGGTACAACCGGAGATTCGTTGGGAACGGCCGCGCAGCGAGGTCACCGGCCGTGGCTGCACGGTCCTATTGCTGGAGAGGAGTGACCAGTGCTCGATCAAGTGGGGATGCAGTTGATCTTGCGTACGCTGACCCCGGTCCGATCATTGCTGGCCGTCGTCGCACTGACTGGAGTGGGGGCGAGCGCCTCGGCGGACCTGACAACAAGATCCATCACGCCATTTACGGAAGAGGCCCTGCAACGCGGTCTTGAGTATCAGATGCAGCCCTATCCGGTAGCGTACGGTTATCTCGGCTACGGCTGTGGATTTGCTGATCTGAACAACAATGGTCATCCTGACATCATTGTTCTCGGGGCACTGGATGGCACGGTCGGGATCTTTGAGAATGACGGTACAGGTCATTTCATCGATCGTTCCGACGAAGCCAGCATTCCAGCACTGCCGCAGGGATCCGCATTCGCTGTGGGGGATTACACCGGCAACGGCCTGCCGGATCTCTATCTGACCCAGGTCGGGTTGCCGAATGTCCTGATGCGCAATGATGGTGACTTTCAGTTCACGGACATGACTGAAAGTGCCGGCGTCGGCGATGAAGGGGCCGGCAAGGGGGCCGCTTGGGGCGACTTCACCGGCAATGGCTGGCTCGATCTCTATGTGACGAACTACAACGGCATCGTTCCCGGTACAGCCGACCTCGACAATCGACTCTACATGAACCTTGGCGATGGCACGTTCGAAGACGTCAGCGAGGTGATGGGTGTAGCCGACAGCGGGCTGGGCTTTCAGCCGGTCTGGTTCGACATGAATCGCAACGGCTGGCTCGACCTGTACCTTGCCAATGACCGCGGCCATCTGACGCAGCAGAAGAATCGGCTGTGGCGAAACGATGGCGGGGAGTTGGCCGATATCTCCGAACCGTCCGGAGCGGGGATCGCACTCTTTTCCATGGGGATAGCGGCGGGGGACTTTAACCGGAATGGCTATCCCGACCTCTACATCACCAACATTCCCGGTGGAGGCGGATTCGATAACCCTCTACTGATCAATCAGGGTGACGAGACCTTCACGGAAGAGTCCTTCGAAGCCGGCGTGAACAACCCGCACACATCTTGGGGTTCCATATTCTTTGACTTCACGAATAACGGCTGGCTTGATCTGTATGTCAACAACATGTGGGTTGCCAACACTCTCTTCCTCAATACCGGTACGTGGCCTCTCGAGGAAATCGGTCAGCCGGCCGGGGTCGGCGGCACATTCGGCAGCAACATGCCATCCTTCAGTTCAGCCGTCGCTGACGTCAATGGCAACGGGGCCATGGACCTGCTCATCAACAACCTGAACGGCAATGTACAGTTATTCATCAATCATGAGGGCATCAAGAGAAACTGGATCCGGTACCACATCATCGGGGAGCACCCCAATCACCATGCGGTTGGCGCCAATGTCGACACGCGGTTCGGCGATGAGTGGCGATACCAGGAGATCTATGCCGGTGGAAACGGCTACCTCGGTCAGAATGAATTGACTGTTCACGTCGGCGCCGGTGACGCGGAGCAGGCTGATGCGATCGTGATCAATTGGCCCGGCAGCGACACCACTCGGACGCTTACGAATTACCCGGTCAATCAGATATGGGAAATCCACCCGCCCGACCAATTAGGTGATTCGACGGGCGATGGCATGGTTGGCTTCGATGACTTTCTCGTGCTGGCAGACTGTTTCGGCGATCAGGTTGTGCCGGGGTGTGAAGTCATGGACTTCAGTGGCGATGGTTTTGTCGGCGAAGCCGACGCCATATCGTTCCTTGAGATCTACAACGGCGACCTTACGGATTGCAACGATAGCGGAACGTGGGACCTGCTTGAGATCCTGCTCGACCCGTCCCTTGACACGACAGGCAACTGGGTTATCGATTCATGCGAGTCAACAGTCGTTGGCGACCTCAATGGAGACGGGACGGTCGGCAGTGAAGACCTGCTGATTCTGCTTAGCCAGTGGGGACCGTGCGGCAGAAGCTGCCCGGCGGATCTCAATGGAGATGGTTTCGTCGACGGTCGGGACCTCGGACTCTTGCTTGCAAACTGGGGCGTTGATTGAAACAGGTGGCGAACGCTGTGGAAGACAGGCCGCATCGACAGGCGATATCCTGTGCGGATGGTGCCGTGTTGTCTACGGGTATTGCGATGGGGTGTGTCGGTCGTCGTAGCGGCAGTGGTGCTGGCATGGTTCGCCGGCGAGTTGCTGACCGACATGTATGCGTGGAGTCAGTGGCTGTGGTGGATCCCCTCACTCGTGGCAGCCATTGCAGCGGCTATGGGGGCTTTGGCGACGGTGTCGATCGATCGCCTCCGGCGGAGGAAAAATTGCGCCGACGTTGAGCAATCCCCGATCGGCACGAGACCGGCAGTGGCTCCAGCAGCACTCTGGACGGTCGCCATCGTCCTTACGGGCCATTGGGCGACTCTGGAGCACGCGTTGTGGCGATCGCGCGGTGAGCCGGGTGATAATGACCTGCGAATTGTTCACTGGAACATGACGAAACAGGAGATCGGCAGCGACGAGGATCCATACGTACGTGAACTCCTTGAGCTTTCAGGGGACGTAACGATCCTTACCGACGCGTGGGTCGCCCGCGGCCACCCTGACGTGCAGCAATGGGCAGATGAGCGAGAAGCCTCGATCCTGCACATGGGGCCGTTTACATTGCTGAGCGTGGTCCCGTTGGACAGCGTGCGGTGGATCCTGGCACGTGACGGCATGTATGTGGCCCGGTTTCTGCTCGATACCCATGAGTCGCTTGGCCGCCCTGTGGTCGTGTACGCAGTTGATCTGCCATCGGCCCCGGACCTGGCCCGCCATGAGATCACGTCGACTGTGCGCGAAGCGATCGACACGGCCGAAGATCTGCCTCCGGATCTCGTGATCGGTGATATGAACATCACGCGGCGCAGTGTGTCGCTTCAGACGATGTTTCCGGGATACGATCACGCCTATGACCTTGCTGGCGGTCGGTATGCAGCCAGCTTCCCGCAGCGGTGGCCGATTGTGCATATTGATCACGCGCTTGTCGGTCCGGGGTTGGATGTGAGCCGGTACGAACTGACGGATCCCGGGGCAAGTCGACATCTCGCGCAGCAGATCTGGATTTCACCTGCCGGTCAGCAGGCGGCCGGATCCATTGACTGAAGCCACTGCCACTGCCGGGCAACGCCTTCGCGGAAGGGGGTCTGCGGGTGGTAGCCGAGTTCTGATTTGCTCCGGGTAAGGTCTGCCCATGTCCGGTTGACATCACCGGGCTGCATGGGATGGGGCTCGACCTTGGCCGGCCGGCCGACCGTCTCGGCGATTACGTCGATCATCTCGGCAAGTGAGATCGGTCGTGAGCCGCCAAGATTCCAGATGCGGCATGAGTGGTCCTCGGCGCGGCTGACATTATCAGCGGCCGCCCGCACGCCGCTGATAATGTCGTCGATGTAGGTGTAATCACGGCTCGTGGTGCCATCGCCGAACATCGGCACCGCTTCCCCAGAAGCGATACGGTGCATGAACTTGCTGATGGCGAGGTCCGGCCGCTGAGCCGGCCCGAAGACGGTGAAGAACCGCAGGCAGCCGATCGACATTCCGAACAGATGCGCGTAGGTATGGCAGAGCAATTCGCCGCTTCGTTTCGTCGCCGCATAAGGGCTGATCGGCTCGTCGACGGAATCCGTCTCGGCGAAGGGAACCTTCTCGTTGTTGCCGTAAACGCTCGAGCTTGACGCGAAGACGATGTTGCGGCAATCAGCACAGCGAGCCGCATCAACGACATTCACAAGGCCGTCAAGGTTGACCTGTGCATACCGTGCCGGATTCT
>SLJD01000171.1 GCA_007135295.1 Phycisphaerales bacterium | reverse complement strand
CTTCGGCCATTTTCTTGACCTGACCGACAAGCTGTTTCCGGCGTTCGGCTGAGGGTGGCGGGACACTGATGCGGATGCCGTTGCCCTCGGCCATCGGGTTCAATCCCAGATCCGCTGCCTCGATCGCCTTGACGATCTCATTTTTGATCGAGGGATCAAAAGGCTTGACCACCAACTGAGTGGGCTCAGGGACGGTGACGGCGGCCAGGTCGCGAAGATCGGTATGGTTGCCGTAATAATCGATCTTCACGTAGTCCACCAGCGCTGTGGTGGCTCGTCCCGTCCGGATGCCTCGCATTTCCTTCTCGAAGTACTCGACGGATTTGTCCATCCGCTCGCGGGTTTCTTTGAGCACTTTGTTCAACGGGGTATCGGGCATCGCATGTCTCCCAAACAGACGCTTCACTGTATGAGCCACGCATGATACACGCTGGCTTCCGGCTCGTGGTATGGACGGTGATGCCGGGGGGGACCGCTTAGTGGCTGGCGGCGGACTCAGCGTCTTCGTCGGACCAGATGCCGGCGAACTGATCCTTCAGTGACGTTCTGGAACTGCTTCCCGCTTCGCCCGATGCCGAGCCGCCAGAGGCGGCGCCTCGGCCAGTGTCGGCAATCTGGGACGCGGTCTCAATCTCCGGCGTACCGTTGGCCGCGGGCTCCGAGACTGGTGGCTGGTGATCATCGTTGCGTTCGTCGACCTGCTGAATCGCATCCGCGTCAATTTCGCCGTGTTCGCCGACCTGTTCAAGCTTGACCGCCACACGTTTGGATACGCCACGTTCCTGCATGGTTACGCCGTACAGGCGGTCGCATGCCTGCATCGTCCGCTTGTGATGTGTGATGATGATGAAGTGGCTGTGTTCGAGGAACGGCTTCAGAATGTGGCAGAAGCGTTCGACATTGGCATCATCGAGTGCCGCGTCAACCTCATCGAGAACACAGAATGGCGACGGCTTGGATTTGAAGATTGCCATGAGCAGCGCGACGGCGGTCATGGTTTTCTCGCCACCGGAGAGTTGGCTAATGACACGCGGCTCCTTGCCGGGCGGTTTGGCGCGAATCTCCACGCCGGATTCAAGCCAGTCGGTGTTGCCCTCATCATCGGGCAGCAGCATGATGTCTGCGCTGCCCCCGCCGAACAGCTTGCGGAACATGCCGTGCGGCCCGGCGAAGTTATCGCGGATGGTTTTGAAGATGGTCTCGAAGCGATCGCGGCTTGAACGGTCAAGCTCATCAATGAGTGATTCGAGTTGCACCTTCGCCTGGTCGATGTCTTCCACCTGCTTGATGAGATCCTCGTTCCGATCTTCGAGCAGCGATTCTTCTTCTATGGCATCGATATTCACATTGCCGAGCTTGCGGATCTCCTCTCGCAGTGCGCTGATCCGTTTTTCGGTCTCATCACGGTCGACGGGGTCAAAGTCTTCGTCTTCTCGCCGGTCCCGATAGGGCGGGTATGCTTCGACAAGATCGAGTTCGAGTTCGTCGGCCGTTCGCGATTCGAGATTCTCGCGTTTAACCTCGGCTTCGCGTCGTTGAATCTCGATTGATTGGTATTCCCGGTCGATCTCGCCAGCTCTCTCACGGGCTGCTGCCAGTGCTTCGGCGGTTTCGGCGACGCGAGCCTGCGCGTCATTCAACGATTGCTGAAGTTCCTCGGTCTGTGAGACAAGCGAGTGAAGTTGCTCGTCCGCGTCACAGATTTCCGCTTCGGCTTCCTCAATCGTCCTCTCGTACTGGGCCATGCGTTCCCGACGTCGTTCGAGTTGTTCACGGGAAACGTCACGCTGGCGGGATGCTTCCTCGAGATTGTGATCCACGTGGCGGCGTTCCCGTCGGGTGGATTCAAGTTTCTCATTCATCTGACTGACTTCGACACGCGCGTTGCTGACAGCGTCGCGGCTGGCCTGGGCATCCTGTTCTGCATCCTGCAATGCCTTGGCAGCGCATTCCGCATCCTGTTCGGCTGCAGTCAATTGTCCATCAAGTTCATCGGCCTGATGTTGATGCTGCGTGCGTTCTGACTCAAGCTGCTTTCGCCGCTCATCGAGGTCGGACTGCTCACTGTCGAGGTTCTGCTGTTCGCGATCGATGCGATCGAGGTCATTGTCAGCACGGCGGGCGCGATAATCAGCATCGACGAGGCGGCTCTGGGCGTTGCTGAGTTGCTCGTTGGCCTGTTTCTGTCGCTGGCGGGTCTCCTCGGATTCGTTGACCAGGCCGGCCAGTTCCTCATCCAGCCGCTCGATCGTGGTGTCAATCGAGCGAATCTTTTCCGTAAGATCAGCGAGTTCAGCCCGCCGGGCGAGCCATCCGTCTCCCGCTCCCGATTCGGGGCGTCGGCCGATGGCGAATCGGCCGTCCGGTTCGAGCACGTCTCCGCGCTGTGTCACGAACCGCCAGCCACGCAGAGGGCCGGCGGCAAGCATCAGTGCCGCATCAATGTCGGGGACAGCAGCCGTGCGGCCAATCAAACGGGCAAGCACCGGCTGAACGGACGACTCAGCACCAATGAGATCAACCAGCATCCGTGCCCGTGGTTCGAGTGACCGGATGACAGCGGGTTTTTCGAACGCCGGAGCATCTTCGAGCGGGTCAACGAGAACGAAACGGACCTGACCCGTCAGTTCATCGAGTTCGGCTCGCATGGCCTGCAGGTTATCAACCCGGTCGATGAGAAGCAGTTCAAGATCAGCACCAAGGGCCGCTTCGACGATGGGGGCCGACTCGCGATCAGTTGTGATCATGTCTGCGAGCAGGCCTTGCACGCCGGGGAACCGATCAGGCTCATCGAGCACGTTCTTGACAGCATCGGCAAGTCCTTCGCGGGCGGTTTGCATCTCATCGAGCAGGTGCCGGCGGGACTCGAGCGAAGCACGTTCATGGCGAAGGTTTGTCAGTTCCTGGCTGATCGCCGCATGGCGATCGCCGAGCCGAGCGGCGGCCTGATCGTGTTCGTCGACTTCTTTCTGAAATCGTTCGACTTCCTGCTGAGCCGCCTCGTGCTCAGACCGGGCGGTGTCGCGCTGTGTTTCGGCCGATCGTCGCTGCTCATCGAGCGAGGTGCGCCGGTTGGTGAGACGATCGGCCTGCTCATCGAGACTGTGCAGGCGGGCGGCCGTGGACTCGATCTGGCTGTCTACCTGGCTCCGCTGGCGCTGAAGGTCGTTGACATGATCACGGGCCCGGCTGGCGGCCTGCTGGTGCTGAAACACTCGCTGTTCATGTTCGGCACGCTCTTCGCCAACGCGGTCGAGCGTCTGCTGGGCGATCTCGAACTGCTTCTCCAGGTCGGAGATGTCCTGATCGAGTGACTCGCATTGATCCTGCAAATTACCGACGCGTTCATTGAGTTCGGCGAGACGGGCTTCGTCCTGTTCGTTCTGAGCGCGGGCTTCATCGATGTTCCGCCGAGTCATGTCCCGACGTTGCTCAGCATGCTTGCGATTGGCCACATGCTCCAGTCGTTGTTGTTCGATCTCTCTTTGCTGGGTTTGGGCTTCGTTGCGAGCGATCTCGGCCTGCTGCTTGTCGTCCTCGGCCTGGCGGACGGCCTCGCCCGCCTTCTGCCGCGTTGATTCGAGTTCGCTGATCTGACGGGTGAGTTGGTCGAGTTGCTCGCGCAGTTCGTGGTACTGGTCGAGGGCGAGTTCAACGCGGAGCGAGCGGTACTCGGTGTCGAGTTCCTGAAAGCGGCGGGCTTTCGCGGCTTGCGTACGAACGGCCTTCAGCCGCCGTTCGGTCTGGGCGAGTTGTTCGCGGACTTGGACAAGGTTGACTTCAGTGCGCTCAAGCTTGCGTGCCGCTTCAATCTTGCGGGCCTTGAATTTCGAGATGCCGGCCGCTTCTTCAAGGATGGCTCGGCGCTCAACGGGATTGGCGGTCAGCATCGCATCGACGCGGCCCTGCTCAATCATGGAATACGCATTGGTGCCAATGCCGGTGTCCATGAAGAGTTCTTTGATGTCGCGAAGCCGGGATTTGCGACCGTTGACGAGATACTCGCTGCGGCCGTCACGATAGAGCCGCCGCCCGACATCGACCTGTTCGGAGTCAATGGCAAGCATCCGCCGGTTCTTCGGGTCGTCGGCGTCAGGGTTGACAATGGGATTGTCGAAGGTGAGCGTAACGCTCGCGGCTCCAACGGGCTTGCGGGCCGCGGAGCCGGCGAAGATGACATCCAGCATCGCATCGCCGCGAAGACTTTTGGCCGATCGCTCGCCAAGCACCCACTTCAAGCCATCGACAACGTTCGACTTGCCGCACCCGTTGGGGCCGACGATGCCGGTGATCGGCTCATCAAAGTGAAACTCGGTGGTGTCGGCAAACGATTTGAAGCCGGACAGCGTGATCTTGGCAAGCCGCATGGGGCGATGACCTCCTGTCGAGCCGCGGCCCCATCCTGAGACCGCCTGTCGAATGTGGACAGCCGCAGTATACCGGGCGAATCGGCCACAGCGAGGGCTGTACAGCCAGAAAAGGAAGAAAATTCTCTGTAGTAAGAGCCATCGCACCACCGGAGCGGTCCATGGCACTCAAAGTGCCTCCAGAGACGCTTATCTCTGGGGCGTGGTCGACTCATCGGAAAACGGGTCAATGAAGCCCTGATTCCCGTTCTCGGGGCGCTCACCAGCAGACGGTGCCGGCTGGCCAAATTCCTGCCGCTGGGATGGCTGCTGCAACTCAGCCTGTCCGTCATCAGGCTCTGCCGTCGGAACATCGGGGATGAAGAAGGTTTCGTCTTCGGGGTCGATCGGGTCGGTTGAGAACTCTGGCCGATCGAGGACAGGGGCGACCTCTTCCTGCCGTT
>SLJD01000250.1 GCA_007135295.1 Phycisphaerales bacterium | reverse complement strand
GATCACCCGCCGCGACCTTTCCCGCCAGTTGTCCACCTCCGCCACGGTCGAGCCGCACGCGAGCATCCGCCTCGCCTCCCGCACGTCCGGCACCATGCAGGACGTTCATTTTGAAGAAGGCGAGACCGTCGAAGCCGGCGAGTTGCTTGCAAAGCTCGACATGTCCGAGCAGCAGGCGGAACTCGTCCGCGCAATGGCCCAGGAAGAGCAGGCCCGGCAGGATTATCGCCGCACCGCCGACCTGCGCGAGAACCAGGTCGTCAGCGCATCCGAGTACGACCGCGCCCGGACCGCCCTGCGCGTCGCCGAGAGCGAACGGCAGTTGTGGGAGACGCGGGTGAAGTTCGGCGAGATCCGCGCCCCGCGCGATGCGGTCGTCACCGCCCGATACATCGAGCCCGGCGAAGCCGTTGAGAACAATGAGACGCTGTTCGAGCTTGTCGCGATGAACGCGCTGGTCATCCGGCTCGGGATTTCGGAGATGGATGTCGTCCACCTCCAGCGTGGCCAATCGGTCCCGGTGCAACTTGACGCGCTGCCCGGCCTTGACCTGACCGGTACGGTTCGGCGGATCTTTCCCATAGCTGACCGTGACAGCCGGCTCGTCACCGTCGAGATCGCCCTCCCCGACGATGCGTTCGACTCCGGCGTTCGGCCCGGCTTCCTCGCCCGCGTCAACATGCCCATCGACCAGCGGCCCGACGTGGTTGCCGTCCCCGCGTCGGCGATCGGCCAGGATGGCGACGAGCGGTACGTCTACGTCGTCAAAGACGAGCGGCTCCACCGGCGGACGATCGAAACCGGCGTCACCCGCGGGCAGTGGACCGAGGTGACCGACGGGCTTGAGACAGCCGCAATCATCCTCGCCACGAACCCCATCGATATGAGCGACGGCCAGGCCGTTCGAATCGTCGGCTGGCGTGGATAATGAGCGACGGCCCGTCCATTCCCCACGCCGCCGGCGGTTCCGGATCCACCCGTCAAACGCGGACATTCGGGCCGGCACCGGGCCGGTCCCGGCAAGGGGAAACATTCCAAGTGAACAGGGAAGAGTTCCCGGCGCAAGCGGAAACATGCCCGTGGCGAAGGGAAACCTTCCGGCGCGCAAGGCAGACCTTCCCGCCGCCAACGGAACCCTGCCCGCGATCAAGGGGGACTTTCCCGTGGCGAGGGGAGACGTTCCCTTTGCAAGGGGAAACCGTCCCCTATCACTTGGAATGTTTCCCCTGCCCTCGACACCGGCGGTTCCGCCCCCGGACCCCCGGAAGAGGGGACCGCATGCGCGAATGTACCCCCCGGAAAAATCGCTTCGGCCCCCCGACGGCACGGTTCCGCCCCCGGAAGAATGACTTCGGCCGCCGGACAGCACGGTTCCGCCCCCGGACAACATGGTTCGGACCCGGGAAGAATCGCTCCGGCCCTCGGAAGGCCCCGCTGCCTTCCGATCCATGACCGTCCCGAACCATGAAGCACGACGGACGCGACAACCTCCTCGCCAATCACAGCATCCGGCGCCCGATCGGGACGCTCGCGATCGCGTCGGTTGTTTTCGTGCTCGGCCTGTTTTTCGTGGAGCGGCTGCCGATCGATCTGCTCCCCGCCGTGGAGTACCCGCACATTCGCGCAACGGTGAACTACCCCGGCACCGCGCCGGAAGTGATGGAAGAGCAGGTCACGCGCGTGCTCGAACGGAACCTCGCATCGACCGAGAACCTTGTCCACATCGACAGCCGCGCCTCCGAAGGCCGCACGAACGTCAACCTGCATTTCGAGTATGGAACGAACCTTGATGTCGCGCTGCAGGACGCCTCACGCCACCTTGAGCTTGCTCGAACCCAACTGCCGCCGGACATCGAACCGCCGCGGCTTTACAAGTTCGACCCGTCGCAGGACCCGATCTGGCAGGCGGGGTTCAGCTCCACCGTCCGGTCGGAAGTCGAAGTCCGCGACTGGGTCGAGCACCGCCTCGCTCCCCATCTCATCGCGATTGACGGCGTCTCCAGCGTCGAAGCCGCCGGGGGGATGGTCCGGGAGATGGAGGTCATCGTCGATCAGGATCGGCTTCGCTCGTACGGGCTGACGATGCAGGACCTCGTCGACACGCTGGAAGACGACAACGTCGACATCGCCGCCGGCTGGGTCACGTCCGAGACGTTCGACGTCATGGCCAAGACCGACGGGCTGTTCACGTCGGCTGAAGACGTCCGCAACGTTCTCGTTTCCCTGCCGAACAGCAACAATCGGCGCATTCGCCTCTCCGAGGTGGCGGAGGTCCGCGATGGCCACCGCGAGCAGCGTCTGTTCGTCCGGCTTGACGGCCGGCGGGCCACGCAGGTCTCGGTCTTCAAGCTCCCGGACGCCAACACGGTTGAGGTCGTCGATGCGGTGAACGAAACGCTTGAAGGGCTTCACCGATCGGGTTTCTTTCCGGAAGACATCAGCTATCAGGCCATCGGCGACCCGGCGTTCTTCATCCGCGGCGCGATCACAAGTGTCAGCGCGGCGGCGATCCTCGGCGGGGTGCTCGCGATGGCCATGGTGCTCATGTTCCTCGGCAGTCTGCGCAAGAGTTTCGTCATCGGGCTGTCGCTGCCCATTGCGATCATGGCGACCTTCGCCATGATGGGCATCGGCGAGTTGACGATCAACATCATCAGTCTCGGCGGACTCGCCCTCGGCGTGGGGCTTCTGCTCGACAACGCGATCGTCATGCTCGAGAACATCTCCCGCCACCGTGAGCAACTCGGCAAGTCGCCCGAAGACGCCGCCCACGACGGCGCCCGTGAGGTCACCTCCGCGATCACGGCCGGCACGGCGACGAACCTCGCCGCGGTCGTCCCGTTTCTGCTGATCACCGGCCTTGCGGCGCTGATCTTCCGCGAGCTCATCCTGACGATCTCGTTCGCCATCATCGCGACGCTCGCGGCGGCGCTGACGCTCGTACCGATGCTTGCGGCCCTGCTCGGGCATATCCGGTTTGAAAGTCGGCTGATTCGCACGCTGCCGTTCCGTGTGTTCAACGCGATGATCGACGGCGGGCGCCGGGCGTACCGGCGAAATCTTCCACGCGTGCTGCGCTGGCGGTGGGCGGTCCTGCTCATCGCGGCGGGACTGATGGTCGGTACGATCCGCCTCGCGGATGAGCTCGGCAACGAGTTTCTTCCGCAGGTCGATGACGGCAACGTGGGTGTGCGCATGATCCTGCCGCCGGGGACGCCGCCTCATGAGACCGACGCGTCCGCCCGGCTCATTGAAGAGACCGTCCAGTCGATGGACCACGTCGAGACCGTGTTCACCATGGTCGGCGGGCACCTCGGCGGAGGCATCATCAATGAACGGCCCGGCACCGCGAACATCCGCGTGCAACTGACGGACGCGGCGGATCGCCCCGGCGTGTCGGCCGGGCAGTGGGTTTCCGATGCCCAGGACCGCCTCGACGCGCTTGATCTGCCCGGCGCGCGGATCAGCGTCCGCCCGCCGAGCATCCGCGGCCTGCAGTTCGGCACGTCGGGCGATGACCTGTCGATCAGCGTGGTCGGCGACGACCTCGATACGCTGCGCACGCTCGCCCGTGACCTGAGCGCCCGACTGCAGGGCATCGACGGCCTCGAAGGGGTTGAAGTCGGCCGCGAAGACCAGAGCCCGCTCATGCGCGTCCTCGTCGACCGTGAACGCGCCGCTGATCTCGGTCTTCGTGTCGGCGAAGTCGGCCGATCCATCCGCCACGCCGTCGACGGTGCCGTCCCTACCCGTTTTCTGACCGGTCAGATTGAATACGACGTCCGCGTGCGCCTCCCCCGCCACGCGGTCAGCGATGCCGGAACGCTCGGCGGCCTGCTTCTCTTCCGGAACGACGGCGGCGAACCAGTACTGCTTCGCGACGTCGCCGAGTTCGATCTCGGCGAGGGCCCGGCCCATATCGTCCGCGAGAACCAGAGCCGCGCCGTCCGCGTCAACGGCGACATCAACACCCAGGTTGCTGACGTCGGCACAATCATGCGGGAAGTCGAGCAGCGGCTGACGGATTTCGAACTGCCTGAGCAGTACGCAATGGTCTTCGGCGGGCAATGGGAAACCATCGAAGAGACGAACCGGGAGCTGACGATCGTGGTCATCCTCGCCGTTTTTCTCGTGCTCGTCGTCCTTGCCGTCCAATACGAACGGCTGAGCAACCCCATCATCATTCTCACGACCGCGCCGCTCGCGCTGATCGGCGTCGCGGGGATGCTCTGGCTGACGGATACGCCGCTGTCCGCCCCGGTACTGATCGGCGTGATCCTGCTGATCGGCATCGTCGTCAACAACGCCATTCTGCTCGTCGAGTACATCGAGATCGGCCGGCGCGACAAAGGCCTCTCGCCCGCACGGGCCGTCGTTCAGGCCGGGGCGATCCGGCTGCGACCGATCCTCATGACCACATCGACGACGGTGCTCGGCATGACGCCGCTGGCGATCGGCCTCGGGTCCGGCGCGGAGATCATGCGGCCGCTCGCGCTGTGCGTGGTCGGCGGGCTGCTCGTCTCCATGTTGCTGACGCTGTTCGTCATCCCTTGCCTCTACCTCATGATGCACAATCCGCACGGCCTCGTGAACCGCACAGCCGCCTTCCTGCTGGCCCGCGGAAACCGTCCGGGGTAAAATGCCCGCACGTTGCCACCGTAGCTCAATTGGCAGAGCAGCGCTCTTGTAAAGCGCAGGTTGCCGGTTCGATTCCGGCCGGTGGCTGTTTCCTCTCACACACGCCAGCCGTTCCCCCGATCACCCGAAAGCTGGCGAGTCATCGACCGGGTCGGGGCCGCTCTTCACACCGAGCAGGACGTCCCGGGACACGACAGAGTTG
>SLJD01000101.1 GCA_007135295.1 Phycisphaerales bacterium | reverse complement strand
TCGCTTGTTGAAACGATTGTGAACCGGCTACTCGGTGAGGTTGAAACGGTGGATTCCGTTGCACCGGAGGAACCTTCGCCCGGTACGAAAGCAGGTCCGGAAGCGGTCACGCCGGAACCCGGTGGACGGTCCGCATCGATGAACACAGGTATGCAGGAGCGAATTGATGTCCGCGCGTAACAGTGCCGGTTCAGGGGCCGCAGCTCCGGCTGATCAGGTTGGGGCAGTGATCGATCAGCTCGAGCAGATCCTGCAGAGCCAGCTCTCGGGATACGGACGGATGCGCACGTGCCTTAATGAAAAGCGGGAGGCGATCGCCCAAGCGGACATGGCGGAGATCGAGCGCATCTGCCGTGAGCAGCAGCGGATCGCCCAGACGGTGACCGAGCTGGAAAAGCACCGCCTGGCCCTGATCGGCCGATTGACGGAGGCCATGAAGCCACAGGCCAGCGAGCCGCTGAGCATCAGTGATGTGGCGGAACAGGCTGACGATGAACGCAAGGCCCGACTGCTGCGTGTGCGCGATGACCTGCTCGCGCTGGTCCACACCGTTCAGCGGGAAAGCTCGGTGGTTCGGCAGGCAGCCGAGTCACTCAGCCGGCATATGACCGGTCTGATTCAGACGGTGCAGAACACGCTCAGTCAGGCAGGGGTGTACGGCCAGCGCGGGCGCGTGCAGGACGGTGCCGTGAGCCGGCATGCGATCGATGTGAAGAGTTGACGCGTGTCGGCTGGACGAGGTGAACGATGAGCATTAACGGCGCATTGCAGACGGGGCGATCGGCGCTGGCAGCAAGCCAGGCGGCGATGCAGGTGGCCGGCGACAACATGGCCAATGCCGCAACGCCCGGATATCACCGCCGGTCCGTTCATCTTTCATCCTCGACGGACACTGTGGTGGGGCGGAACCAGTTTGTCGGGCAGGGCGTGCAACTTCAAGAAATTCGCCGCGAGGTCGATGTGGCGCTGCAGTCGAGGTTCCACGACGCGATCTCGAAGGAACACGGCGCGCAGATCGATCAGCGATTTCTGACCGCGCTCGAGACGATCCAGAACGAGATGACCGACAACGACCTTTCGACCAAGCTCAGCGAGTTCTTCAATGCGTTCTCCGAGCTGGCGAACAATCCGGATGACAACGCGGTCCGGTCGCTTGTCGTGCAGGAAGGTTTGAACGTTGCCAGCCGCCTCGGTGAGATGCGAGAAGAGTACAACACGCTGCGCGACGAAATTGATACCACGCTCGGTACGTCGGTTGAGAAAGTTAACGACATTCTCGATCAGGTCGGGCAGATCAACACGCAGATCGCGCAGACGGAACTCGGGGCTGGGGAATCGGGTTCGCTCCGGGACAAGCGCGATGCGCTCATCAAGGAACTGTCCGAATATCTGGACGTGAGCACCGTTGATCAGCCCAACGGCGCGGTCGATGTGCATGTCGGCTCGACGCCGATTGTTCTGGCGGGCGAGTCCCGGGGCATCGAACTGCGTCAGACTTCAGGCGAGGGCAGTACGAACGTGTCGCTTCGGGTGGCGGATGACGGCACGAAACTCGATCCTGACGGCGGGCGGATCGGCGCGCTGATGCGGCAACGCAATGACACGATCCAGCCGGCGATCGATGACATTGACACGATGGCCGAGCAGTTGATCTACCAGGTCAATCGGCTTCATTCGCAGGGGCAGGGCCGGATCGGTCAGTCGCAGATTCACGGAACGTACGCGCCGGAGAATATCGATGTGACGCTCAATCACCCGGATGCGGACCTACCGTACTCGATCGAGAAGGGAAGCTTCTTCATTCACGTGACGCACGCGAACTCCGGGGAGAGAACCTCGCATCGGATTGACATCGACGGCGACGAACTGTCGATGAACGACCTGGTCGACCGGATCAACAACGATGTTGATGTGCCGAACGTGACGGCGAGCACTGCGCTGGATGGGTCGCTTGTGCTTGATGCTGAAGAAGGGTTCGAGATCAGCTTTTCGGAGGATTCATCCGGGGCACTGGCGGCACTGGGAATGAACACATTCTTCACGGGACACAACGCGGCGACGATTGATGTCCACGAGAAGGTGCAGAACAACGTCGGACTGGTTGCAGCAGGCAGCGACCATGTTGAAGGTTCCAACGGAACGGCGCTGGCCATCGCGGATCTGCAGGACGTGCAGTTCTCGGCGCTCGATGACCGGAGCATTCGCGAGTTCTGGCAGCAGTCGGTCAGCAAACTTGCGGTGCGGACGGAAGCAGCGAACGAAGCGGTCGATTCGACTCGACTGGTGCGAGAAAGTCTGGATGCGCAGATACAGGCGGTGTCCGGCGTGTCGCTGGACGAGGAATCGATCAATCTGCTTCAGTTCCAGCGGCAGTTCCAGGCGGCCGCCCGGTTCATCAACGTGATTGACGAGACGATACAGACGCTGCTGGCGATCCGCTGATGCTGCGTTGCAACGGGATTCTGAGATGAGCAGCATACCTTCACAACTTGCCCGTGTGCCGAACCTGATGGCGTCCAATGTCATGCTCGGCTCACTGCACAAGACGAATCAAAGTCTCCTGCATACCCAGATTCAGCTTGCGTCCGGAAAGGCCGTGAACCGGCCGTCCGACAACGCGGTCAGCGCGAGCGCGATCTCGCTTCTCGATGACTCGATTGAGCGGCGTGACCAGCGGCTTCGCAACCTCAGTCATGCGGAAGCGGTGATGGGCACGACCGATGCCGCTCTGGCCGACGCGGCAGATCTGATGCTGGAAGCAAAGGAAATCGGCCTCAGCCAGATCGGCGCGGGATCCGATTCGGAAACACGCGAAAACCAGGCGAAGATCATCGAGTCGATTCTCGATCAGATGATCGCTGTCGGAAACCGGAAATACCAGCAGGTGCACCTGTTCGGCGGGGAAACAACATCACGTGAGCCGATGGTCGAACAGCTCAACGGCATCCGGTACCAGGGCACGGGGAAGGGAATGCACACCGATCTCGGCATGGTTCGTTCGATACCGGTGACGATGAGTGGTGCAGATGCGTTCGGGGCGCTCAGCGCGCGGGTCGAGGGGGATCGCGACCTCGGGCCGGAGATGGTGCCGCAGACCCGCCTCGAGGATCTGCGCGGAGCGCGCGGCCAGGGGGTTACGCCGGATGTGATCCGCGCGAATGTTGACGGTGCACAGGTTTCTGTCGACCTCAGCAACGCGCATACGGTTGAGGATGTCGTTCGCGGGCTTGAGGAGGCGATTCAGACGGTCGACCCGGATGCAGAAGTTCGGATCGACCCGGCTTCGGGGACTCGTTTCGAGATTCAGCCCGGAAACGGCGTTGAGATCACGATCAGCGATCCCGGCTCGGAGGCGATGGCGGCTGATCTCGGGCTGACGGAGAAAACTTTCACCGGGCCGACCGGAGGGGTCGGTGGCGATGTCGACCCGAAACTGACGGATATGACCCCGGTCGGCAGTCTCATCGGAGTGGATGATCCGCCGGGGATGATCCGCATCAGCAACGGCGGCCAGCAGCGTGAAGTCGACCTTTCCGAGGCTGAGACCGTTCAGGACATCAAGAACATCGTCGCCGGCCTCGATATGGGGGTTCGCGTAGAGATTGCAGGCGACGGCGATCGGTTCAATTTCATCAACGAACTGTCCGGGGGGGCGATGAGCATCAGCGAAGTGGCGGGGGGAGACACGGCCGAGCAACTCGGCGTTCGATCGCTGACCGGGTCGACAAAACTCTCGGAATTCAACAACGGTCTTGGCGTGCAGATCAAGTCGGGGGCGGTCGATCCGGTGACGGGCGACCCGGATCCGGACAAGGACATGGACTTCGAGGTGGTCACGAAGGACGGTACCTCGTTCGCGGTCGACCTGGCCGGCGCGGAAACCGTTCAGGATGTGCTCGACAGAATCAACGACGCCGCAGATGCCGAGGGACTCACGGTCGGGACGGAATTCACAGCCGGGCTCGCTGCGGACGGCAATGGGATCGCCATTACCGACAACACCACACCGGCTGTTGTGGGGACAGAAGTGGTCCCGCTGAACGGGTCGTTCGCGGCTCAGGATCTCGGTCTCAAGGGAGAGACGAACGGCGCAACTTTAACCGGCGAGGATCGCGCAACAGTTGCGGTCAACAGCGTCTTCACGCACCTCATGAGCCTGCGTGACGCATTGAAGGAGGATGACGATCGTGGCATATCGCTTGCAGTGGATCGACTGGAAGGCGATATCGACCGCGTGACGCAGGCCCGGGCCGACGTCGGGGTGCGGATGCGTCGGGTCGTGGATGCCACAGAGCGTGAAGAGGATCTGAAGATTCAGGATACGAATATGCGGAGCCAGGTGCAGGATCTGGATTACACGGAGGCGGCCATGCGTTTTGCGGATCTGCAGCAGCAGTTGCAGGCCGGCCTCACCTCGGCCAGCCGCATTTCATCAATCAGCCTGCTGGATTTTCTCCGGTAGGACGTGACAGCGGGGGCGATCGGCAGTCCGGCCGGCCGGTCGTCTCGGACAGGAGGTCCCCTGCGGCGTGGAGTGGCCCGCAGGTTCGACCATGGAATGGTTGGCCGATGGATTGGAGTCATCTGATGAACGTTCAGACCACGCGGTTCGGTGTCGTTGAGGTCGACGAGACCCGCATTATCACGTTCCCGGCGGGGCTGCTGGGATTTTCAAGCTATCGCGATTTCGCGCTGCTCCAGCCGGAGGACGACAGCGTGTTCTTCTGGCTGCAGTCGATTGACGCGCCGGACCTGGCGTTCGTGGTGACGGATCCGGGACTCTGGGTACAGGACTACGAAGCGCCGATCCGCCGCGAGCAGATGGGGGAACTCGAACTGGATTCACTCGATAACGCTCAGGTGTTCGTG
>SLJD01000114.1 GCA_007135295.1 Phycisphaerales bacterium | reverse complement strand
GCCGCGACGCCAACCTTGAGACAACCAGACCACCGGGGTACCGACTGGCTGATGTCGTCAGTGCATCCGGATATCCGCGGGGGCCGGGCCGGGGGCCAGTTGTGTTGGAGCACGACTGGAAGTAGCGGAGCCCATATCAGTGGATCACCACTGGGAAGGGGAAAGCAGACATGACAGAAGTATTGTCGAAGGGACGGAGAACCTGTGTGCGACAATCGGCGACGGTTGCTGCATCGGTCGCGCTGTTCGCGGTCGTCGGCTGGTCCACGCCGGCCGAGGCATCGAGCAAGACGTACAGTTTCAAGAACATCTCAACGGATCTTGACCCGGGAGAGACAGCAACGGCCCAGGAAGTCGGGGCCAACATCAACATGATTGTCAGTGATGCCGGCACCAGCAACGGCAACAATGTTGTGGAGTTCGTCTTCCAGAACAACAATACGGTTGCGTCGAGCATCAACCAGATCTACTTCAACGACGGCGGATTGCTGGGTGCCACGATGAACATCATCGGCGGCGACAATGTGAGCTTCGAGCCGGGTGCCAGTCCCCCCACCCTGCCCGGCTGGGTCGACTATTTCGGCCCTCCGGGGCCACCGCCGTCTCCTACGTTCGCTGCGCAACCACAGACGCCGCAGCCCCAACAGAATGCCATCAATCCCGGCGAGGAACTGGCCATCGAGTTCGAACTCGCTGAGAACAAGACGTACGGCGATGTTATCACTTCGATCAACAGCGGCATGAGTGGCGCCTTCGATCCAGAGACGGACCTCGTCGTGGGACTGCACGTGCAGGGCATCGGGCCGGATGGGTTCAGCGCTTCGTTCGTGGTGATCCCGCTGCCCGCGCCGGTAGCCATGGGCCTGCTCGGCCTGCTCGGCGTCGGCGCAATGACCCGTCGACGATTCATGAACAGCGCCGGCTCAGCCACGACTGCCTGATCCGACTGACTGAACACCAGGACACACCTCCAGATCGAGAAGAGGAGATCACGCCGCGCATCGCCATGATGCGCGGCGTTCTTGTTGCCTGCCGGACACGGTGGAATTCAGTCGGCAGGCCGACTGGAGCCGGCTGTCCCCATGACCTGCGCCGGTCGCTGGATCAGCCCCGCGTCTGCCAGAAGAGAATCGCCGCCCCTGCCAGCACGAGCGCGATGAACCAGAACACCAGCGCCCGCCGCGCCGACCGCCGGGCCCGTGCTGCTTCCCACCAGACCCTCGGCCGGATCCCCTGGGCGAGAAACGTCAGCACCCCGGCGAGGTTCACACAGATCACGTTCACGGCCAGCAGCATGGCCGCCCCGCCCGCATAGCCGAAGTTCCCTGATCCGAGCATCAGCCCTACCGCCACGGTCGGCGGGAGCAGCGCGACCGCGACCATCACGCCGACCAGCGCTGCGGGCACGCCGGTCGTGATCGCCAGCGCCCCCGCGCTCCCCGACGCCAGGGCCAAACCGATGTCACTTAACGCCACGTCTGTTCGCATCGCGATCTGCGGCGTGTCCGGGTCGACCGTCATCAGCATCCCGCATGCCGCGGCCAGCACGATCGACATCGTGATTCCCACCGCGTTCGTGACAAGTGTTCGCTTGAGCAGTGGCGTGTCCCCCACCGTTGCGGAGAACGCCAGTGCGACGTTCGGCCCGAGCAGCGGCGCGATCACCATCGCCCCGATGATGACCGCCACGTTGTCGCGCAGCATGCCGAGCGTCGCAACGATTCCGGACAACAGCACCATTGCCACATACACACGGGTCAGGCGCATCATGTCCGTCACCTGCTCGTAGAGTTCCTCGTGGCTGATGCCCAGACCGAGCAGACCTGTCCGCTTCGACGTGGCGTCTGCGTCCTTGTTGTCGGCGCTGCCCTCGTCCGGTTCCGGCTCTTCAAGGCGCGGCATCGTCGCCGCCACCGGCAGGATGATCACCTGAAAATTCGACACCATGCCGAACTTTTCATCAAACTGCGTGATCATCGCGTCCGTCCGGTCGGCGTCGATGACGAAGCGCGTCAGCACGAGATCGCCGTCGAGAATCTCATACCACGGCCCAACGGTGGGTGGCTCTTCGAGCATGTCACGAACCGCGTCAACGCGGTCGGCCGGCAGAATGACTTCGACAAGTCGCAGGGCCATCGGGCGCATCCTCGCTGCTGAGACGTCGGGGGACGATGATACCACCGCCCAATCATCACGCGAACCGACCGGCTGACCGCTGACCAACTCAAAACCGGACGTCCGTGTACACTGAATGCGGCCCCGCAGTGACCGGGCGCATGGACTGTGCGGAACACGAAACGGAGCGAACGATGCCCGCCTCACACATTCGACGGGAATACGGCCTCGGTGCACTGGAACGCGACGACCTGCTTGAGGACGCGCTGCAGCAGTTCCGGCGGTGGTTTGAGCAGGCGGTGGACGCGCTCGGCGAGAATTCGATCGAACCGAACTCGATGACCCTCGCCACGGCTGACGCTGACGGCCGCCCCGACGCCCGGGTCGTCCTGCTCAAGGACATTGATGACCGCGGCATTTCGTTCTACACGAATTACAACAGCCCGAAAGGTCGACAGCTCGAAGCCAACCCGCGGGGGTGCTGTGTGCTCTACTGGCCGGCGCTCGAGCGGCAGGTACGGCTGTCCGGCCCGGTCGAGCGCGTCAGCCGCGAGACGTCCGAGTCGTATTTCAGTTCACGACCGCGTGAAAGCCGCATCGGCGCGTGGGCATCGCCGCAGAGCGAACCGATCGACAGCCGCAACGACCTTGAACAGGCCGTCAGCGAGCACGACGCGGCGTATCCGGGCGAGAACGTCCCCCTGCCGCCGTTCTGGGGGGGATACCGGCTGTTGGTCGAAGAGGCGGAGTTCTGGCAGGGCCGGGAAAGCCGGCTCCATGACCGGTTCCGCTACTCGCGGCAGGCCGATGGCTCGTGGCGAATTGAGCGGCTGGCGCCGTAGCCTGTCACCATCACGATCGGCCGCACGCGGTGCGGTGCGTCAGGTTCGGATGGTTGTGTACCGCGCCAGCACGACCGGCAGAAAAATGATCGGCGCGAGGAACACGCCGACGGCCGGCGGAATACCCTCAAGCGGGACCGTCATGCCGATCAGCGCTCCAAGCATCGCCGGGATCGCCACCGCGGCACAGAGCAATGCCTGCCGGACCAGATTCGCCGGCTCTCGGAGCAGGAAGAACGGCAGGCAGATGTAGAACACCATGAGGTTGACGAAGATCGCGGAGAACCGTGAGAACTTGTGCCGGGCGAGCATCGGTGCGTCCTCGATCATGCCCGGCGTATTGAGCATCTCGTCGATCTGCCGCATGCTCAGCATCGCGGTGTACTGCCGGTAGCGCCGCATCGTCAGAATGTCGGGTGTGACCGTCGATTCGTACGTCTCGATCGGCTCGGCGGCGGACGATGTGGCGGTGACGGCGGTCTCGGCATCGGGTTGGACGGCCCGGCCGTTTTCGAGCCGCCAGACGCCGGCCGCTTCGTCCCACTCGGCCGAATCGGCTTCGATGCGCCGGACGGTCCGGCCGCGCTCATCGCGTTCATGGAGCGTCAGCCGGTCGAGCGTCCGCGTCGCCGGGTCGAACAAGGCCGCGTGAAAGAGCGTGTTCTGTCCGTCGCGGGTGAAGTTGACTTTGAATGCTTCGATGGACTCCTCCCCGATGTCGCCGTGCTTGCGGATCAACTGCGGGGCGACCTCGGGCAGTACGAACTCCTGGTTGATCAGTTGCAGGGCGTTGAGGCCGGTGGCGGCGACCATGAATGGCATGGCGAGCCGGTGCAGACTCACGCCCGAAGCCATCACCGCCACGAGTTCTTTGTACTTGTGCATCTGACTGAGCGTGAACGCCATCGCCCCGATCGCGACCAATCCCATGAGGTACGCGTAGAACTGGAAGACGCGCGGGCCGTGAAAGTCCACCACGATGCCGATGAACCGCCATGCGACCGCCAGCATGCCGGCCTCATCGCCGGCATCGCGCCGGGCGGCGTCCACGAACCGGTCGAGTTGCAGAATCAGGTCCACCGAAATCGCGAACATGAAAAGCAGACTGAACAGGATCACAAAATTCAGCAGAAACCGGATGATGATGTAGCGATCAATCAGCAACACGGGGCAACAATCAGTCAGTGGCGGGCGATTCGGAGAAAGATCGCCAGAAGTAGTATCGCAAGCACGACGTGACCGAACCACATAACCGTCACGCCGAACACAACCTCGTCATCCCGGACGATCCCCTTGCCGGCCGAGATGAGCAGGAACGTCAGTATCGCCGGCAGGAATGAGCCGAGGTAGACCACCAGGGGCGTCTGATTGCGATACGAAATCGCCAGCAGCGTGCCGAGCAGCGGCAGGAAGATCGCCAGGATCGACAGGGCGTGCCGCTCCATAATCCGGGTCATGATCTCGAGTTCAAGCCGCCGCAGCCGCCAGGTCAGGTGGTCAATCTCATCCTTGAGGACGTCGGGGGGCTCCTCGACCGCCTCGGCCCGTTCGAGAAGGTCCGCGGCCGGCATGTCATCCAGGTCCTGCCGCTCCACGCCGGCAAGCTGCAGACCGGGGAACCGGCTTTGACGCCGGGCCGTCACTGCATCATCATCGCGCAGATCGGTCACCGTCGTGTCATTCAGGATCAGGTCGACGCCGATTACATCCGGCTGGTCGTGATCACTCATGTGCAGTTCGGCGCGTTCGGACTCGAATCGAAGCACCGGCACCTCCCCGCGAAGGCGGCGGACAACCACCGGCCCCTCGTTCCGACGGAGTTCGCCGTCCTCAAGCCGGTCGGCCTGCACGACGTACCGCCGCGGTTCGGGGCCGAGTTCATCGAGCACAAGCTCGCCCTGCTCCCGCAGGGC
>SLJD01000306.1 GCA_007135295.1 Phycisphaerales bacterium | reverse complement strand
TGAAAACCCGGATCCGTGGGAACTCTCCGCCGGCTGGCGCAGCCCTGCAATCAGCCAGGCCCGCTACTCGGATCAGAAGTCCATGGTCATGGAGCAACACTGGCTGCAGAACACTGATTTCGACTGCATCCCCTGGCTCGACGGCGGAATGTACGATGGCTGCCAGCCGTACTTCTTCAACGCCAGCCACCTGTCCACTCCGATGACCGCCTTCTATGACGGCCACGTCGGGTCGATCAACATCAGCAACACGGTCGCCGGACAGGCCCGTCTGCTGCAGAACACCGAGAACGGAAGCCTCTGGCACCCGGAGGTCTTCAGCGGCGGCTACCAGAACGACTTCAGATTCACCTCCTTCACCGGGGGCAACGGCTACTACAATCTGCGAGAGGTCGGACACATCAACAGCATCCCGAGCCCCCACACCGGGACCACCGACGGCATCCTCGGCCGCGACCGGATGATTGATTGATCGACCGCATCCCCAACTGAAAGCCAAACGCCGCGCCCCCAAGGGGCGCGGCGTTTTCTTTGTCGCCAAACCGACACAATGCCGGGTCTGAGCCGGGGGGGCGCGTGGGTGACCGGGGTTTCTTGCCGGATCGGCCCCGTGTCGCTCGGCGCAGGGCACCCGGCGGGGTACGATGCAGGTATCGGGCCCAACGAACGCCCGGCTCATCGCAACCGCTTCGGAAAGGAGTCCCCTTCATGCCCCAGTCCGTCGACCAGGCGGCCTACCCGCTGGCCCCCACCTACCACGATGTTCTGGACATGATCGGCAATACGCCGCTTCTCGAACTGAAGAATCTCGACACCGGGCCGTGTCGGCTGTTCGTGAAGATGGAGTTGCTTAACCCGGCGAATTCGATCAAGGACCGCATTGCCATCGCGATGGTCGAAGCCGCTGAGCAGGCGGGCACGATCAAGCCGGGCGGACAGATCATCGAAGCAACAGCGGGTAACACGGGGATTGCGCTGGCGATGGTCGGCGCTCACAAAGGTTACACCGTCACCGTCGTCATGCCGGACAAGATGTCCCTTGAGAAGATCAACCACCTCCGGGCGATGGGCGCGAAGGTGGTGCTGACGCGGAGCGATGTGGAGAAGGGCCATCCCGAGTACTACCACGAAGTCGCCGCACGCCTCGCCGAGGAAACGCCCAACAGTGTCTACGTGAACCAGTTCGCCAACGAAGCGAACGTGCGGGCGCATTACGAAGAGACGGGCCCGGAGATCTGGCAGCAGACCGAGGGTCGGCTTGACGCGTTTGTCGCGGGAGTCGGCTCGGGCGGGACGCTCACCGGGGCCGGCCGGTACCTTCGCGAGCAGCATCCCGATATCGACATCGTCCTCGCCGATCCGCAGGGATCGGTGCTCGCGCCGCTCGTCAACGAAGGCAAGGCGGTCGAACCGGGCTTCTCACTTGTTGAAGGCGTCGGCGAAGACTTCGTCCCGAGCATTCTCGATCTGGAAATCGTCAACAAGGCCTACACGATTCCGGACGGCGAATCGTTCCATACCTGCCGCGATATTCTCCGCAAGGAAGGCATTCTGTGCGGAACATCGAGCGGCACCCTCGTCGCGACGGCGCTGCGCTATTGCCGGGAACAGACCGAGCCCAAGACCGTCGTCACGTTCCTCTGCGACAACGGCGCGAAGTACCTCAGCAAGGCGTTCAACGATTACTGGATGATCGACCAGGGGTTTATCGAACGCGAGACGTACGGAGACATTCGCGACCTCATCATGCGGCGTCACGCCGACCGCGAGGATTACACCGTCGATCCGGACAAGCCGATGTCCCAGGCCTTCAAGCTGATGCGCATGTACGATATCAGTCAGATGGCGGTGCTGGACAAGGACGACCGGATCGTCGGCATCCTTGACGAGTCCGACCTGCTCATGGCGATCACGCACGATGAGGGATGCATGAAGCGGCCGGTCAGCGACTTCATGACCAGCCGGCTCGAGACGATCCGGCCGACCGCTTCAATCAACGATCTCATGCCGATCTTCCGTGCCGATCGCGTCGCCATCGTGGTCGATGATAATGGCCAGTACCACGGGCTGATCACGAAGATTGACCTTGCCAATTACCTGCGCAAGCAATTGCCGTAATCGCCCGCCGGCGGCTGCGAACAGCGTGTCGACTTGGTGTATGATCGCGGCATGAGCACCTCTCCCCACGATCGTCCCGCGCTGTCGACGCGCGTCATTCACGGCGGCCAGCACCCAGAATCGGTCACCGGCGCGGTCATGCCGCCGGTGTTTCTTTCGTCCACCTACGCCCAGCCGTCTCCCGGCGAGCACACGGGCTTTGAATACTCCCGAAGCCACAACCCGACGCGGTACGCACTTGAACGCTGCGCGGCGGACCTTGAAGGCACGACGATCACAGAGGATCAGGATCCGTCATGCGGCGGGTTCGCGTTCTCGTCCGGGATGGCCGGCGTCGGCACCGCTCTGGAACTGCTCGACGCCGGGGATCACCTCATCGCGATGGACGATCTCTACGGCGGGACGAACCGTTTGTTCTCGCAGGTGCGCCAGCGGTCGCAGGGGCTCGACATCAAGTATGTCGATCTGACGGATCTCAACGCGATTGAGAAGGCCATCACCGATCGCACGCGGATGATCTGGATCGAAACTCCGACCAACCCGATGCTCAAACTCGCAGACCTGCAGGCCATCGCCGACCTCGCCCGCGATCGAAACATCCTGACGGTCTGCGACAACACGTTCGCCACGCCGATGCTTCAACGACCGCTCGAGCATGGCATTGACATCGTGCTGCATTCGGTGACGAAGTACCTCGGGGGACACAGCGACGTGATTGGCGGCCTGCTCGTCACGAATCGTATGGATCTTGTCGAACGGATCCGCTTCCTGCAGAACTCCGTCGGATCCGTTCTCGGCGCGTTCGATTCGTATCTCGCGTTGCGCGGCATCAAGACACTCGCCCTGCGCATGCGGCAGCATTGCACGGCTGCGTTGCAGATCGCCCGGTGGCTTGAGTCACATGACAAAATCGAGCGGGTCATTTATCCCGCGCTCGAATCCCACCCGCAATACGACATCGCGCAACGCCAGATGCTGCTCGACGGCAAGCCCGCCGGCGGCGGCATGATCACCGCCCTGCTCAAAGGCGACCTCGACGCATCTCGCCGTTTTCTCGAAAACGTCAAGCTGTTCACGCTGGCTGAATCGCTCGGCGGCGTGGAATCGCTGATTGAGCACCCGGCGATCATGACGCACGCTGCCGTCCCTGCTGAAACTCGTGAGGAACTCGGCATCGCTGACAACCTCGTGCGATTTTCGGTCGGCATCGAGGACACCGACGACCTGATTGGCGATCTGGATTCCGCCCTCAAGTCAATCTGATCCCGTGATGATCTGGGGCCCGCCGTCATGAGCACGATTACGCTGAACTTCGCCAACTGCCTGTCCGACCGTGTCGGCGAGCACGGACTTTCGCCGCAAGACCTCGATAACGCCCGTCCGGTACTCGCGGAGCTGACGCGCCGCCTGAACGACAGCCGCGGAACTGGCTGGGAGGGCTGGCGAACCTTGCCGTTCGACCCGATGCGCCATGAGCACCTTGATAAGGTCAAGACGCTCGCTGAACAGCTCCGCCCGGGCTGCGAGAACCTGATCGTACTCGGCATCGGCGGCAGCGCTTTGGGCAACACCGCGCTGCAGCAGGCCCTGAATCCCGAAACGTGGAATCTGATGCCGCGCGACGAGCGTAACGGCCCGCGCCTGTTCGTGCTCGACAATGTTGATCCTCACTTCGTCGGCCAGGCGCTCGCCGAGGTGCAGCGGACCGATCCCGGGTTTGAACGCACGATCGTCAACGTCATCAGCAAGTCCGGCGAGACCGCGGAGACTGCCGCCCAGTTCATCATCGTGCGGTCCATGCTTCGGCACGCTCTCGGCGAGAACTACAACCGGCACATCATCGCCACCACCGATCCGGTCCGCGGAACCATGCGGGCGATCTGCGATTCGGAGGGGTACACCACCCTGCCGGTTCCCGAAGGCGTCGGCGGGCGGTTCAGCGTGCTTTCGCCGGTCGCGCTGTTCTCCGCGGCGATGTGCGGCATCGACGTCGATCAACTGCTTGAAGGGGCGGCGGACATGGATCATCGCTGTCAGAGTGAGTCCGTCGACGAAAACCCCGCCGCCGTCCTTGCCTGGCTGTTGACCGAACTTACTCAGCGCGGCAAGCCGATTCACGTCCTGATGCCCTACTGCAATGCTCTTTACGGACTGGCGGACTGGTATCGCCAGTTGTGGGCGGAATCGCTTGGCAAGAAGGTCGACTGCGACCATCGAGAGGTCTTCACCGGCCCGACGCCGGTCAAGGCGCTCGGGGCGACCGACCAGCACAGCCAGATTCAGTTGTACCGCGAGGGCCCGAACGACAAGGTCATCGGGTTCATGGAAGTTGAGCAGTTTGACTCCGATCTTACGGTTCCTGCTGATCTCGATGTCGATGCGTTGAAGTACCTGCAGGGATCAACGCTGAGCGACCTGCTCAATGCAGAAAAGCGAGCGACGGAATTCGCCCTGGTCGAGTCGAAACGGCCGAACTTCACTATTCGGATGCCCTCAATCAATGCGTTTCACGTCGGGCAGTTCATGCAGCTCTGGATGGTGGCGACCGCATACGCCGGACAACTGCTGAACATCAATGCGTACGATCAACCGGCCGTCGAGACGGGCAAGGTCGCCACGTTCGGGCTCATGGGCCGGGCCGGCTACGACGAGTGGCGTCAGCGTGTCGAATCCCTCGCACCGGCTCCTGAACGGACGATCCCTCGGCGTCCCTGAGTACGGACGGCTGAACGGACTCGTTGCCGGGGCGCCT
>SLJD01000301.1 GCA_007135295.1 Phycisphaerales bacterium | reverse complement strand
ACGGCCCAGTTCTCGGGCGTTGTCGTCGAGGACATCACCAACGACGATACCGCTGCGATGGATCTCCAGACGTGGACGGTGTCGCTCGCGTTCGACAACCCCGACAACACGCTGCTGAACGTCTTTAACGCTGACGTCCAGGCAGAAGGCGACGGTGGGTTCTACCACTCGACAGCAGCCGGTGGTATTGTTGGCGCTCAGGCCCGACCGTTTGACCTCGATCCCGCCAACGTCGACGAGCCGTACGACTCCTTCATAACGATCAACGTCGGCACCGGCGGCGATTCTGATCTGCTTGGCGACCTGTCTCTCGACCCCGACTTTTCGAGCAGTTCGTTCATCAATGACGGCCACCTCGTCGGCGGCTGGTTCAACAGCAACCCGCCGAACCTGATGGGTCAGGCCGGCGATGACGGCCTCGTGCAGATCGCCCAGCTCACGATCGATGCGGGCACCGAAGCGGGCGGCGACATCTCGTTCTTCTACAATGAAGGTCCCGGTACCGACGGTGTGGAAGGCTCAGCCAGCTTCGTCATCCCGACCCCGGGTGCTCTGGCGCTGCTCGGCATGGCCGGCCTCGTCGGCAGCCGCCGCCGTCGGGCGTAATCGCCCCGGCATCGTCTGAACCCTTCGGGTCAGCAACGACAAGAGACGCACAGACCGCCGTCGGCTTCGGCCGGCGGCGGTTCTTTTTGCGCCCGGGCTCATCAGACCGCCGGTTGCGTTAGCGCGACGTTTCTCCGTCGCGCTGCGTGTGTCCCCCGTTGTGGGGACGCCCCGCCAGGAGGGGGACACCCCGAAAATTGATGAGCGCACACAGCGAGTCGGACGTCGCCGGGGCAGCGGACTGCCCGGCTCGCTGAGCGGGTCGTCGCGTCGCGCGACCTCGGGCGAGAAGTGATCACGCATCACGACACGTAAGCGAGCCGGGGCGTCCCCGCCCCCGGCAGCGTCCGACACGCGCGTTGCAAAGTTTGCGCCGGTGCCCCGGTACTATGCGCGCTGCCGTTCGATGTACTCGTACGCCCGGTTCAGATACGTTTCGGTGTCGACGGCGCGGTTGGATCCCTGCTCCGCCCACCAGCGGCCGCCCGCCGGTGTCGGCCAATGCTGATTGAGCAGCTGCGTGAGCCACCGTTTGACCAGCCGCCGCACCTTCTCGCCATGAATCGCCGGGGCCGCATCCAGCAGCACGTGAACATGGTCGGCCACTGCTGCGCTGATCCGCAGCGTCCACCCGCCGCGCTCGCAGATGTGCGGCATGTGCTCTTGAATGAATCGTTGCTGGTCGAGGGTCAACTGCACCGCCGCAGCTCTCATGCGTCCCTGCTTCGCTCCGCGAAGATCCGGGTCATATTCCACGAATGCCTCGCCGGGGGCGTTCGATCGGCGATCGACGGTTGGCCGCTCATCGCCATGCAGCCGCGCGCCGTACGTGCCGAACGTGATGTGCCACGTTGTTCTTCCGGAAGACAGTCGATGCATGCCGCAAGCGTACCTCGCAGGCGATCTCGCAGGCAATACGCTGGGGGCGACGGCGCACACCGCGTGATCAGAAGTGAATCGAATTGAGCAGCGCGTCCGGCGTTCGAGGTCCGGGGCGCGCGGCGAGGCGTTTATCCGCCGACGAGTTGTTCGTTTGTTTCGTATCGCTTCAGCGCGCCGAGGAGCTGTTCGATCTGCGTCGCCGGGGCCATGTTGATCAGTCGGCGGCGGAGCGCGGTGACGGTCTTGAGTTCCGCGTCGTCGAGCAGCAGGTGTTCCTTGCGGGTGCCGGACGCGGCGAGGTTGATCGCCGGGTACAGCCGCTTCTCCGAGATGGAGCGGTCGAGGATGAGCTCCATGTTGCCGGTGCCCTTGAACTCCTCGAAGATGATCTGGTCGGCCCGGGAGCCGGTGTCGACGAGGCAGGTCGCGATCATGGTCAGCGAGCCGCCTTCCTCGCACTTTCGGGCGGAGCCGAAGATCTGCTTGGGGAGGTCCAGGGCGCGCGAGTCAAGGCCGCCGCTCATCGTCCGGCCGCTCGATGCGAACTTGCGCGAGTTGTTGAACGCCCGGCCGACGCGGGTCAGTGAGTCGAGCAGCACGACCACGTCCTTTCCGGCCTCGACCATGCGCTTGGCGCGGTCGGCGGCGAGCAGGGCGAGGGTGATGTGCTTGTCGTTGTCTTCATCGTTGGATGAGGCGAGCACCTGGGCGGGGACGTTGCGCTTGAAGTCGGTGACTTCCTCGGGCCGCTCGTCGATGAGCAGGGCGACGAGTTCAACGTCCGGGTGGTTGTGCTTGATGCCGTAAGCGATCTGCTGGAGCAGAACCGTCTTGCCGGCCTTGGGCGGGGCGACGATCAGGCCGCGCGTGCCGTACCCGATCGGACAGAAGAGGTCGATCAGGCGGTTGGCGGGCGGGCAGCCCTTGTATTCGAGGGACATGCGCGGCTGGGGGTCGAGGGCGGTCAGTTCTTCGAAGGGTTTGCGCTCGGCGTACTGCTCGGGCGAGAGGCCTTCGATTTCGATGACCTGTTCGACAACGGGCCGGGCCGGGCTGCGTCGCTTGCCTCGCCGACGCCGCGGCTTCTTATCGACGACGTTGACAGTCAGCCGTTGGCAGGGCCGGAGCGAGTACTGCTCGGCGAGGGAGACGGGGACGAAGGGATCGTCGGCCTGATCGAGCAGACCGTCAGCGAGTTGTCTGATGCGTCCCTCGGTGCCGTTCGGCCACTCGAGAATTCCGTTCATTGTAGTCATAGGATGACACTTGCCATGGACCAGCGTCCTGCCGTGCGGGCAGGGCTGATCGATTCCTGGGCAGATTCTGAGGCGTCCGCGGGGTGAGCGGGAAGAGCACGTGGGCTCACTTGTTGCGGATGACACTTCGACTCCCGGAGTCAGACACCAGTAGAGCACCGGGTGAGGCCCCTGTCAAGGGCTGAGGGGCAATATTGTGTATGTTTGTTGATACGGGTCGCGCCCGTGTCGGCCCCACCGCACGTCCTGAACAGACGTTGCGTCCGATTCTCAATCCGGCTTGACCCCGGGTGGTGACGGATCCGTCCGCCACGGTACCACTCATACTACACTACGGCATGAATGGTTCGCGCGATGAGGATTTTTCGAGTGACCGGCTGAGAAGCACCGGTGACGCGGCCGGGGCTTCCGGGGCTTCCGAGGGGCCGGGGCATCCGGTGCTGTTGTATGACGGACAGTGCCGGTTCTGCGAACATCAGTCGACGAGGCTGGTGCGGATGGCCGGCCGGGGGGACATCGAGCGGCGGGACTTTCACCAGCCGGGGGCGCTCGATGACTGCCCCGGGGTGACACGCGAGCAGTGCGAGCAGGCGATGATCCTCGCGATGCCGGACGGCCGGCGGCTGCGCGGCATGGAAGCGATCGTCGAGGCCCTTCGGGGCCGGTCGGTTCTCGGACCGCTCAGCCGGGTGTATTTCGTGCCCGGGGTGCGGCAACTGGCGGACGTCGGCTACCGGCTGGTCGCGGCGAATCGGCATCGGCTCGGCGGAAAGTCGGACTGCGGGGAAGCGTGCGGCGTCCAGCACCGGGCGGGCAAGTAACGCCTCAGCATCGCTGGGCCAACGTGGCGCACGCGGCGCACGAGTGGTGTGAATACGACCAAACGGGGAGCCACAGCAATGACACGGATGCGGACGAATCGGCGCAGGCCGCTGGCAATCCAGAGGTTGCGCACGCCGGTGCGCACCAGTGTGAAGGTGCCAATGGGCTGGGTGGGATTCGAACCCACGACCAATCGATTATGAGTCGACTGCTCTGGACCGCTGAGCTACCAGCCCGTGCGAGGGCATTGTATATCGGACGGCATGCAGGTACGAGGCACCGGACGACGTCCATGCTGGGGCCCGAATTATTCCGTCGCTCTGGCCAGATTCTCACGCCAACGGCTTCGATTGTCGATACGATTCAATACCGGAGTTGCTGCAGATGCATTCCCTCGAGTATGTCTGCACATTCATGATTAAATGTCGGGGCAGGGAGGTTCACGATGACACGACGAAGAGCAACGGTGTGCGGCCTCATCGCGGCCGTGGCGACGGCCGGCGCAGCGGCGGGACTCGCCGCGCCGACCGACGCGAACACCGCGGATGCGGACGCGGCGGCGGAGATGGTGGTCCACTGCCATCAGACGAACCTGACGATGAGCTGGCGCATCAGCCGGCTCGAGACTGACGCGTCCGAGCCCGCAAAGTACGAGATGGTCGGCGAGTCCGTCGGCGGCAGCGCCGACATCACCGCACGACTCGCGCCGATGCGGCCCGACCGGTCCCGGACCATGCCGATCGCGGACGGCGTCGCGATGTACGAGAACGGCGGCGGCGACCGAATGCTCGCGTTCACTCACAGCGAAAGTCGCGCGGGGGACTCCATGGAGTTCCTCGTCGTCGACCTCGGCTCGGGGTCGATCGCGGCGGAGGGGCGCATCAACGAGCCGGCTGATCAGGTCGGCGACGTGATGACCGATCTGCGGTGGGGTGAGATGATCGCGATGCGGGACGGCGACGATGAGCCGTGCAGCCCGACCTTCGAAGAGTGCCGGTCTGCCGCGTTCGAGGCAGGCGTGGGCCACGGCACGGTCAGCTATGAGTGCGATGGCGGCGCGGTGCACTGTTCATGGAACATCGGCGGGAACGCTCCGGATCAGCGGTAACGGGCTGAGAACGACTGCATGACTGGAGCCGGCTCGACATTGTCGGGCCGATGTTTTTTCTTTGTTGCTCCGGCATGCTCGCTGCACTGCGGTCGAAGCGGAACGGCGAGGGCATGGATGCGCTCACAACTCCTCGTGTGCTCAATCGGGATCATCATCCCATTCCAGCCCGTTGGCCGAGGCGTACTCTTTCGCCAGGT
>SLJD01000329.1 GCA_007135295.1 Phycisphaerales bacterium | reverse complement strand
TGGCCGGCTGCACCTTCGAACTCCACGCGTTGTCGCGCCATCACCGCCTCTCAATCGAATTGCAGCGTCGGGCCATCATCAGGGTCGATCGTCCGCGTGAAGGTGATGATCTCGTCCGCACCGCCCGGCCCGTCGAGCATGCTGAAGAGGTTGTCCGCATGCCCGCGGTCGCCGGATTCGTACGTCAGGCCGTCGGGCGTGGCGGTGTCGAGCATCTTCACGGAGCCGTCGTGGTACACCATGTTGCCATGCCATCCGTTGTGGCGCAGCATATCACGTCCGCCGCCTCACAGTTGCGGTTTTCATGCATGACGCCAGCGGAAACAGCACCGGCTGTCACGGGCCGGCGGTCAGACGCTGGTCGTGCCGGCCATTGCTCGGCATTGCTCGGCGCAGATGCGGCAGGACGCGGCGCAGTTCTGGCAGCGTTCGTCAGCGTGTCGGCTGCATTCCTCGCCGCACATCTCGCACGCCGCCGCGCACGCCCGGCAGATTTCGGGCGCCATCTCCGAGCCGCGGGCGCAGACGGTCGCGGCCGCCCAGCAGATCGTCGCGCAATCCATGCACGTGCGCAGGCACCGCTCCATCTCCGGCTGGCCGGCGCAGCAGTCATACGCGCAGGTTTCACACGCTTCAGCGCACGTCAGGCAGGCATCGCGGCATTCGGTGTAGTTCGCCATCGCTGATCTCCTTCATGTGGCGATCACTGCCGGGACGCATGATCATAGAACGCCGACGTCGGCGATCGCTGCGCCAACGCAGACGAGTCGTGACGAAGTCCGGATCCATGCAGTCAACGCTCGCCGGGGCGACCAACCGGCGGCGGGATCAGCGGCGGGTCAGGTCCCGCACGCGAACCTGACGGTTGCCTTCGAGCTGTTCGAGGTCGTCCCACCGTGACTCCGGCCGGACGCTGCCGTCCATGAACAGCATGATGCACACGCCGTCGTACCGGAAGTCGACCTGGATCGACTCCTCGTCCGTGCTGTCGAACGGCTCTTCGATCGGCTCGATCGTCGCGCCGTAGAACGAATCCACGAGGTACATCGAGCGATCGGCCGCGCGGATCTGGGCGGCGGTGTACCACCGGCCGCGCGGGGGCGTCGGCTCGCCGTCGGGGCTGTCCGGGGCGTCGGGCCGGGCGTTGAAAAAGTCATTGGCCGCCAAGTACCCCGGCCGGCCGCGCTCGTGCGCCCCGTCGCCGTCAACGAGGTGGATCGGCTCACCATTTCCGTCCGGCGCGTTGCGGGTGTTGTCCGCGGTGGAGCGGAACGGGCTGGTGAGGTTCGGCACGAGGTCGAGCACCTCGGTGTCCGGGGCGGCGTTGGAGTAGTCGTGACCGAGTTCGCTCTGGGCCTCAGCGATGACGCGGTCGGCGTATTCGGTCCAGAGAATGTCCGCCCAGATACCGGTGTGGGCGTCCTCGCCGAAGACATCACCGGCCCGGACGTTGCCGGCATAAGAATTGTCGCGGTAGTCGAACCGCGAGGGCAGGACGAACTCGCGGTTGTCGCTGGAATAGGCCCGCATCCACGTGCCGATCTGCCGCATGTTGCTCATTGACGCCGTCTGCGCCCCGGTCGTCGTCACCGCCCGCAGAGCCGGGAGGATCAGCGCCAGCAGGAGGATGATCACCGAGATCGTCACGAGAATCTCGATCAGCGTAAAGCCCCGGGGTGTCCTGTTGCGCTCTGCCATGCGATGACTCCTTTTCGGGCTATGTGCTTTGGTCGAAGCCGAGGGACCGATCCGCGGGCTGATGAACCGCGAACGGCGGTCGTGGCTGGCGGCATTCATTGCGGCCGGACATCCGTCCCGCCGGTGGACAAGCATAGCGGACCGTCCATGGGCCTTCCAGCGATCACCTTCCCAGCGGCAGGACGTTCCCCATTACGCCGCATTCAATCAGGGTATTCGCAGCCCGCGACGGTCAAGTTGCAATTTTTCGCGTATCGGCGGCTCATCCCGTCGTCCGCGGCTTCTTACCGGATTCGAGTTGAGCGGGCCGGCGACTGCTTTATTTCGTCGTCGCCAGCGGCGGCGAGACGCGCTCAGCGGCCGGGCGCGCCAGGTGCGGGAAGTAATCCTGCATTGCGGCGACGGTCCACGCCCCGGCACGCAGCGCGACGATCGCGTCGACCGCCGCCCGGGCGCCGGTGATCGTGGTGATCATCGGCACGCCGTTGCGCAGCGCCTCGGCGCGGATCTGGCCTTCGTCGGTGTCGGCGCCTTTTCGCGTCGGCGTGTTGAGGATCAGGTCGATCTCGCCGTTGGCGATCTTGTCGAGGATGTTCGGCCGGGCGCCTTCGGAGATCTTGCGCAGTGCGATGCTGCGGATGCTGTACGAGCCGAGCAGATCGTGCGTGCCGCCAGTGGTGTAGACCGTAAAGCCCATCGAGACGAGCGTGCGGGCGAGGTCCACGCAATGCCGCTTGTCCGAATCCCGGACCGACAGGAAGACGTTGCCCTCGACGGGCAGCGTGATGCCGGCCGCCATCATCGACTTCGCCAGCGCCACTGGCAGCGACTTGTCCGCGCCCATGACCTCGCCGGTCGAGCGCATCTCCGGCCCGAGGATCACGTCCACGCCGGGGAACTTGAGGAACGGGAAGACCGGTTCCTTGACCGCGTAGAAGCCGGTGTCGATCGACCCCTCAACGCCGAGTTCCTGCAGCGACGCGCCCATCATGATCTTGGCGGCGATGCGGCTCCAGGGCGTGCCGTTGGCCTTGGCGACGAACGGCACAGTCCGCGACGCCCGCGGGTTGACCTCAATGATGTACACCTCGCCGTTCTTCACCGCCATCTGCACGTTCATAAGCCCGCGCACATGCAACCGGGCCGCGAGCGCCTGGGCCTGCGTGGTGATGCGGTCGATGATCGCCGGGGGCAGGGAGTACGGCGGGATGGTGCAGGACGAATCGCCGGAGTGCACGCCGGCTTCCTCAATGTGCTCCATGACGCCGCAGACCACCGCCTTCGACACGCCGCACTGGTCGGCCTGCCGGCTCGCCGGCGAGGTGCCCCCGTCGGCGTCGGGCGGGGCGGTCGGCGTGAAGTCAGCGACGACGTCGACGTCGACCTCGATCGCTTCGGAGAGGAACTTGTCGATGAGCACCGGAGCGTTGGCAAGCTCGGAGACGTCGACGGCCTCGCGCATGTACCGGCGAAGGGCGGCTTCGTCGAAGCATGTCTCCATCCCCCGCCCGCCGAGCACGTAACTCGGCCGGACGAGCACCGGGTAGCCGATCTGCTCGGCGACCTTCACCGCTTCCTCGAACGAATGGGCGATCCCGCTGTCCGGCTGCTTGAGGCCGAGCTCGTCGAGCATCGCCTTGAAGCGGTCGCGGTCTTCGGCGAGGTCGATCGAATCGAGACTCGTACCGATGATCGGCACGCCCGCGGCGACAAGGCCGTGGGCGAGGTTGAGCGGCGTCTGGCCGCCGAACTGGACGATGCAGCCGGTGACGCGGCCGCTGCGGTCGGGCACATCGACGCCCCCGCCGTTCAGCCGCTCGACGATGTTCAGCGTGTCCTCGAGCGTCAGCGGCTCGAAGAACAGCAGGTCGCTCGTGTCGTAGTCGGTCGAGACCGTCTCGGGATTCGAGTTGATCATCACCGACTCGTAATCCATCTCGCGACAGGCGAACGACGCCTGGCAGCAGCAGTAGTCGAACTCGATCCCCTGGCCGATGCGGTTCGGCCCGCCGCCGAGAATGATGATCTTCTCCCGGTCGGTGACGCGGATCTCGTCGTCCACCGCGGTCCGGGACTGCGCCTCGCCGCCGCCGGAGCCGGCCTGAGTGGCGAAGGGCGTCTCGTACGTCGAGTAGAAGTACGGGGTGGCGGCTTCGAACTCCGCAGCACAGGTGTCGACCAGTTTGTAGACCGGTTCGATCCCCAGCGACTGGCGGTGGCGTCGGACGGCGAGAATGGTTTCGCTCGTGATGTCGCCGAGGTACAGGTTCGCAAGCTGCGGGTCGGAATAGCCGAGCTGCTTGGCCTGCATGAGCACATCAGCGGGCACGTCCTCGAGCCGGTCGTACGCGCAGAGCACGTCCTCGAACTCGATCAACTGCTTGATCTGATCGAGGAACCACGGGTCGATGTTCGTCAGGTCGTGGACCTGTTCGATCGTCCAGCCCATCTTGAACGCGTAGCGCAGGTAGTACATCCGGCCCTGGCTCGGCACGCTCAGTTTGCGGGTCAGTTTTTCTTCCGGGATGGGCCAGACGATCGGCGCGCCGTCGGCGGTGACGAGGCCGTATGGCACGTCGTCGCTCGCTTCGCCGGTGAACCGAAACTCGCCGGAGTCCACCGCGCGCATCGCGGCGAGCCATTTGTCGTTCTTGTCGAGGCCGAGGCCGAACCGCTTGACTTCCATCGACCGGATGGCCTTCTGCAGCGATTCCTTGAACGTCCGCCCGATCGACATCGCTTCACCGACACTTTTCATCTGCGTCGTGAGCGTTTCGTCGGCTTCAGGGAACTTCTCGAACGTCCAGCGCGGCATCTTCGTGACGACGTAATCGATTGAGGGCTCGAAGCACGCGCTCGTCGTGCCGGTGATGTCGTTGCGCAGCTCGTCGAGGGTGTAGCCGACGGCGAGCTTGGCGGCGATCTTGGCGATCGGAAAGCCCGTCGCCTTGGACGCCAGCGCCGAGCTGCGCGAGACGCGCGGGTTCATCTCGACGACGACCAGCTCGCCGTTGTCCGGGTTGACGGCGAACTGCACGTTCGACCCGCCGGTCTCCACGCCGACCGCCCGCATGATCGCGATGGCGGCGTCGCGCATCCGCTGGTATTCCTTGTCGGACAGCGTCATGATCGGCGCGACGGTGATCGAATCGCCGGTGTGCACGCCCATCGGGTCGATGTTCTCGATCGAACAGA
>SLJD01000454.1 GCA_007135295.1 Phycisphaerales bacterium | reverse complement strand
TGAATGCCGCCCCCGGGGGAGGCATGGGGGCCTTGGGGGAGCTTGAGCGGCATCGGGGGCCATGGGGGCGCACAGGGGCGTGGCATGCGGGTGTGACCGGCGGGGCGATTCGCCCGGACCGGCGACCGTGTTCAGTCCTGACGGCGTGATCGCGTGGTCATTGATTGGACGGCGCCGGCCCACTGATCTGCCCGGCCTCTTGCGTTGGTGCCGCGCGCGGACTCGTTGGTTGTGTGCCCGGACCCGTTGGCTGATCGCCCCATTCCGTTGGTTCGTCCGCAGCGTCCGCGCGCACAACCAACGGATCGACCCCGCGCGCCTCACCCCCCGGACGAAGCGACCCCGTCCCCGGAACGTTCAGCATTCCGGGACTTCTGCAATAAGCGTGACACAACGAAGCCGACCGCAGCGCCGATCCCGGCGACGACGCAGGCGCCGAGGAGGACGAAAACCACCTGCAACGCGAGTTCGAACGGGCCGGGTATGCGCGGCGCGATCGCGTAGCCGAATGCGATCGGAATGAGCGCGAGCACCAGGCCGACGACGGCGCCTGCAGCTGCGCAGCGAATGGTCAGTGACCGGCGTTGGTTGACTCTGGTCATCCCGATGCCCTTCTTGCAGACGTCTTGTTGAGGGACAGTGAGGACTTCATCGAAATCGTTACGCCGTGCTCGTCCGGGCGAACTCGCCGCCAGCGTCGGCGTGGGCGAAGGGACGCGCATGAAGCGATGCGGGTGCAGGCAACAGTTCGGTTGCGTGGGGATCTGCCGGGGGTCCCAAGGGTCTCGGGGGTGCCAGGGGCCTTCGCCGAGGAAGTCGCTGACGATCTCCGCGAGACTTCGGCCGAGGACTGTGCGGGCGGCGGCGTCGCCGGCGTCCTGCCAGTGGGCGGCGGCCAGAAAGTTGATGAACGCGCCGCGGTGGTCCGCCTGGATGTTGCGCGTCAGCACCTCGGCGAGGTGGTAACTCAGTTCGCACATCTCGTCGGGACGACCGAACGACTCGCCGGCCCAGAACACATCGAGGCCGTGTTCGCGCCACAGTGCGTGATGACGCTCGACGATCTCCGCATCGACCGAAAAGAATGAAACGTTGGCGATCTCGCCTTCCATCATCTGCGCGATCCCTTCGTCAAGCCACGGCGGCAACGGCAGGGGCGCGAGCGCCAGATGCGTCAGCTCGTGAGCGAGGGCGCGCTGCCTCATGTCGACGTCGTCCGGCCCGACGGCGATGTGGAAATACTCAGAAGAAATGCAGATGCCGGCGGAGGCGCCGTAGTGGCCTTCCTCCGGGAAGAACCGGTCGATGTAGTCGTAGTAGCGACTGTCGTCATCGAAGAGCACGATGACGCGCGGGCCGATCATCTCCGGCGTGCGGTGATCGCCGACGATCGTGGTGATTCGCGCCAGCGCGCCCGCCGACCATCGCAGCAGGCGCTGCGGCTGATCGTCCGGCGAGGCGTACAGCAGAAACATCTCGCCGTGTTTGAGCACGCCCGCCTCCCGGCCGGTCGCCGCGGCGAGGCGGTGCAGCCACTGCTCGATCGCCTGCGTCAGAAAGGCGCTGTGCTCGTCGGCCGGCCGCGACGCGATCGCCTCGTCCAGCGCCTCCCAGCGGATGTGAGGCAGGCCGTTGTGCCAGATGTATTCAATGGAATCCTCGGATGCCGATGCCACGGCGCCCCTCCTTTTTCTCAGGCGGTCTCAATACCGCATTCCGGGCATTTCGATTGCAGATTCCGGATGAGATGGTAACCGCATCGCTCGCAGATCTCGCCCCGCTGTATGGAGTCAAGCGTCGCTTTCGTACGCCGTTGGAATCTCATAAAGGCGAGCATTGGCAAATATATTGATAGAAAAAACAAGACAACGCCCAGGAGGAACGAGTCAATGGCTTGGACAACCAGCCCGCTGATTCCTCCCGCCGCGCCCGCGATGATGAAGGCGATCCACCACGCCAGACTTCTCTTCAGCATAAGCCGCCGGCGATACGTCATTGCCGATTCTCCATCGGAATCTGCACGCCGTGCTCCTTGGCGCACTGCCGGGCGAGGTTGGAGCCGGCGTCGGTGTGGTGGAACATGCCCGGGGTCACGTGTTCCGGGGATCGGTCGACTCATCCGGTGGATAGATTGTAATGCGAAATGATGCGCCGACTTCCACGATTCTGCGAAGTGTCGAATTCGTCAGCCCCTGATTGAACGCCCACGGCCCATCACCGCATTCGTAACCGACATTGAACTCGCGTTGAATGCAGTCGTCCCACAACATCCGGATCGCGCGGGGCGCGGCTTCAATCGCTTCGATGATGGCGATGATGTTCGAATCCGGATCGTCATATTCGCGTTCAGTCTCATGGCATGATGACCATGACCCATCGTGATTCTGTGCATGGCGCAGTGAAAATATGCCGCATGAATCCAACCAATGGGCAAGTTCGACATGGTCGGCAGGGCTAGCCAGATCAAGGTCCGTATTGATGTATCGGATTGGCATTTCCTGAACTCCATCAATGACGGCTGCTCACGCCATCGGAATCTGCACGCCGTGATCGCGGGCGCACTGCCGGGCGAGGTCGTAGTCGGCGTCGGCGTGGCGGAAGATGCCCATCATCGGGTCGTTGGTGAGCACGCGGCGGATTCGTTCGTCGGCTTCGGGGGTGCCGTCGCAGACGATGACCTGGCCGGCGTGCTGGCTGTAGCCGATGCCGACGCCGCCGCCGTGGTGGAAGCTCACCCATGATGCGCCGGATACGGCGTTGACGGCAAAGTTCAGCAGCGGCCAGTCGCTGATCGCATCGCTGCCGTCCTTCATGGATTCCGTCTCGCGATTGGGCGAGGCGACGGAGCCGCAGTCGAGGTGGTCGCGGCCGATGACGATCGGCGTCTTGACTTTGCCTTCGCGGACGAGTTCGTTGAATTTCAGGCCGGCCAGGTGACGCTCGCCGAGGCCGAGCCAGCAGATGCGGCACGGCAGGCCCTGGCCGCCGGCGCCGCCCCCGGAAAGGCGCTCCTGCGCTTTGCGGATCCAGCGGTGCAGCGATTGATGCGTCTCGTTCTCCGGCGGGAAGAGTTCGAGGATCGCTTCGTCCGTCACGCGGATGTCCTCGGGGTCGCCGGACAGCGCGCACCATCGGAACGGGCCGCGGCCGAGGCAGAACTGCGGGCGGATATAGGCCGGGACAAACCCCCGGAAGGAGAACGCGTCGTGGTATCCGGCGTTCAACGCCTGCTGGCGGATGTTGTTGCCGTAGTCGAAGGTGTGGGCGCCGCGCGACTGGAGCTCGACCATCAGCTCGACGTGGCGGGTCATGGTGTCGATGGATTGCTTCGTGTACGCCTTCGGATCGCGTACCCGGAAGGCGTCGGCTTGCTCGCGCGTCATGCCCTGCGGGTAATACCCGTTCAGGGGATCGTGCGCTGACGTCTGGTCGGTGAGGGTGTCGGGAGTGACGCCGCGTTCGATGAGGCGTTCGAGGAGGTCGACGGCATTGCCGAGCCAGCCGATGGAGACGGCCTCGCTATTTTGTTTCGCCTGAAGCGCGCGGTCGATGGCGGCATCGAGGTCGTGTTCGATGTGATCGAGGTAGCGGTCGTGCTGGCGCTTCTCCAGTCGTTCGATGCACATCTCGGCCATCAGGCAGACGCCGTCGTTCATCGTGATCGCCAGCGGCTGCGCGCCGCCCATGCCGCCGCAGCCGGCGGTGACGTTGAGCGTGCCTTTGAGCGAGCCGTCGCCCCCGGATGAAAAGTGCTGGCGAGCGCACTCGGCGAAGGTTTCATATGTGCCCTGGAGGATCCCCTGCGTGCCGATGTAGATCCACGAGCCGGCCGTCATCTGGCCGTACATGGTCAGGCCGCGGGCGGCGAGGTCGTCGAAGTGCTCCTGCGTCGCCCAGTGGGGGACGAGATTAGAGTTGGCGATGATGACGCGCGGCGAGTCGGTGGTGGTGCGGACGATGCCGACGGGCTTGCCGCTTTGCACGAGCAGCGTTTCGTCGGGTTCAAGGTTCTTCAACGATTCGATGATGGCGTCGAAGCACGCCCAATCGCGTGCCGCCTGGCCGCGTCCGCCGTAGACGATGAGTTCGTCGGGCTTCTCGGCGACCTCCGGATCGAGGTTGTTCATGAGCATGCGCATGGCGGCCTCGGCCTGCCAGGTCTTGCAGGTTCTCTCCGGGCCGCGCGGAGCGCGAACGGCTCGCGGGGAACCGGGGGCCGGGCTGTCTTTTAAGGAGGGGGACGGTTGATTTGCGTGACTCATGCCGGCATGATAAACGACCACGCCGGGCGGCAAATGCTTTCAACCGGCTCCGGTGGCTGCAACCGCGGCTCGGAGAAGCCGGTAGGGCGGAGTGACGGCATGGCTTCGTCGCCAGGGCGGGACGGGCAATGCTTTGCAATGGGGTCGAGGAGCGCCCCGCTGGCCTGAATACCATCGCATATCATCGCATTCTGAACTGACACAGCACCACAGCATGTTTCGCGCCGGCCGCCATGCTGCGCCGGTCCGCTCAAACAGACAGGAGCCACCATGGACGACCACATCGCATCCCCCGGCCCCCTCGGGGTGTCCCCGTGCCGACACGCCTCCGGTGTTCGCCTCGCGGCGTGTGCCGCCGGACTCGTTGCCGTCACCACGGCCATGGTTGTCGCGAGCCCCGACGCGATTGAACCGGGCGGCGAACCCGGCGGTGGTCTCGGCCCGGACGACATTCAGTGGTTTGAAGGTCCGGTCGATCAGCCCGACGTCGTCGGCGGCTATGCCTCGACGCACATTGTCGTGCAGGTGCAGCCGGGGGTGGATTTGTCCGTGGACGGCCACGGCCGCCCGGCGGTTGATGTCAGCAACGCGGTCGAGCCGCGCGATCAGGCAGGCATCGATGAAGTGGAAGCCGAGGTC
>SLJD01000145.1 GCA_007135295.1 Phycisphaerales bacterium | reverse complement strand
GCCCGGCTGCGTGTCGGCGGCTGCGATAATGAATGCCAGCACATGGCCCTATACAGCGTCAAACGAGGGGCGATCTGCTGCACACAAAAGGGCCGGTTCAATCGGCTCGCGACTCGGCGGCGTCGGGCGACGTCTCCGCGCCGGGCGACTTCATGATCTCACGAAGCGCGATCGTCGCGTAGGCGCCGCGCGGCAGGTCGAACGCAAGCCGGATGAACGGCCCGTGTTCATCCACGCCCGCGTCGAGTTGGCCGTCGGTGATCGGCACGCGCAGCGGCCGGCGGGCGCCGCGCAGCGTGACCTGCCCGGTGTTGAAGTCGCTGAGCTGTAGCCCCGCCGCGTGCAGCGCATCAAGTTCACGCTGGCCGACCTCGCCGTCGGCCCGCGTCATCGACCGGCCCCACAACGGTCCCGATGGCGAGATCTCGAGCCGTTCAAGCCGCGGCGGCAGTTCGCCGGAGCCGATCTCGCGGGCGGTGACGGCGAAGACGGCCCCGCTGTCGTGCTTCCAAGCGAGGTCACCGTCTTCCAGCACGCCAAGCGTCCCCGCATCGATCCGCACATCGAGCACGCGGTTGAAGATCGCTGACTGCAGTGCGCTGACCCAGAAATTCAGCGCTGTCCGACCGATGGCGAGCATCGCGTCGCGTGGACTGCCTGTCTTCCGCAGGGCGTTGATCGCTGTTCGCTCGGTGCGGTCCGATGCCGTCCACAGCGCGGCGGCGTCGTCGTACTGGCCGGCGTCGTAAAGTTCACGCCGCGGCTGCTGGTACTCCGGGTATGGCGAACCGGTCGAGCCAAGCAGTTCATCGAGCGCTGCCTGCCACTGTCCGGCGAGGTACATCGCGCCGAGTTTGTGGTTGTTGAGCCGATAGCCGAACCGCTGAAATCCAAAGTAGTTCGGCACGCCGGCCCGCTCGAGCTGGCGCAGCGTCTTCAGCGCCTGCGGGGCCTGCATGGGATCGACCTCGCGGATGCGAATGACAAAGCGATTGCCCGCCAGGTGGCCACGGCGCAGTTTGTTCGTGTGGCGGTCCGACCAGAGCACGCGGATGCGGTCGTGGGCGAGTTCGACCGGCGGGGCCGGCCGCGGCAGGTAGATCGAGACGAGTTGGCGGGTGACGGCGTGCTTGTCCTTCATCCCCGCGAAGCCGATCGCGTTCTCGTCGACGTTGAAGTGCTTTTGCAGGACGGCCATCATCTCGCCGTGCGACACGTTGACCTTCTCGATGTGCAGATACAGGTGCTCGCCGCTGCCGCATGGTTCGTAGAGCGGCTGTTCATCGACCATGAAGTCGTCCGGGCGGGCCTTGATCGTTCCGCCGACACCCGGCGCATCGGTGAGGTAGCGCTGCGGCCGGGGATCAGTGATGGCGAGTTGAACGTCGGTCACGGAAAATTCGGTCCGTCTGGGCCGTCAGGAGGAGGAAACGTGTCTGCCGGGATGCAGCAGGGGCGGCCCGGCGATCATCGGCTGCCCGTGGAAGTGTACGAGCCCGGCCCGCCGGTGTGGCCTCTGGACCTGATGCGGCGGTAGTTGTTGCTGCGGTTAGTCCCAGTCGGGATCGCGATCGGTATCGGTGTCGCCGTTGAACTCCGACGCCGCGTCCTGTTCGGTCTGGCCGAGGACGTGTTCCGCGACGTAGATCGGCACGTCTTCCGCCACGCCGATGGCGATTGCGTCGGACGGCCGGGAGTCGACTTCGATTTCCTGTCCGTCCTGTTCGATGATGAGCGACGCGTAGAACGTACCATCGCGAAGGTCGTTGATGACGATCTCGCGCAGTCGCCCGCCGAGCTGCCGGATCGCTGACGCGAGCAGGTCGTGTGTTTGTGGCCGAGGGATCTCCATGCCCTTGAGACGTCGCTCGATGGCGAAGGCCTCGGGCAGACCGATGACGATGGGGAACTTGCGGTCGCCGTCCACTTCCGACAGCTCGATGATCTGCATGTCCGCCATTTCGCGGATGAAGATTCTCGACAGTTCCATGCGCACGGCCATGACAATCCTCCGGCTGGTCGGCCTGTGTTCACAACGGGCATCCCGTCAGGGTAGCCGGTCCTCGGGATCAGCTGCTGCCGCCGAGCCCGTTCAACTGCTCGAACACAAGCATCAGCGCCTGCGTTCCCAGCCGGCCATGGCCCTGTGCCCGGACCGCTTCGTAGAGGTGCCGGGCCTGCGCCAGGCCGGGCAGAGACAGTTTCATCGTAGCCGCCTCGTCGAGCGCGATGCCGAGATCCTTAATGAAATGCTCAACATAGAACCCCGGGTCGAAGTCCCGATCGATGATTCGCGGGCCGAGGTTGTTGATCGTCCACGATCCCGCGGCCCCGGAGCCGACCGAGTCGATCACACGTCGCGGGTCCAGCCCGGCTTTGCCGGCGTACAGCAGGGCCTCGCAGGTGCTCATCATCGTTCCGGCGACGAGGATCTGATTGACCATTTTCACATGCTGGCCGGAGCCGGCAGGGCCGTGGTAAACAACCGTGGTTCCAAGCCGGTCCAACACGGGCCGCAGCCGCTCGAACGCATCGGCCGGCCCGCCGACCATGATCGACAGCCGAGCCTCGCGGGCGCCGATGTCTCCGCCGCTGACCGGCGCGTCGAGCGATGCAGCGCCAACCCGTTCGGCTTCATCGGCAATCTGCCGGGCAAGACTCGGCCGCGAAGTCGTCATGTCCACGAGAATCGGTGGCGGGCTCGGGGCGGCGAGGGTGCCGGCCGGGCCGAGATGCGTCTGTTCCACATCATCCGGGTACCCGACGATGGAAATGGCCGCGTCCGCTCCGTCGGCGGCTTCAGCGGGGGTCTCCGCCCAGATCGCCCCGCGCTCAAGAAGGCCTGCCGATTTCGACTTCGTTCGTGTGTGAACCGTCAGGTCGTAGCCAGCGTCGAGCAGATGTCCGGCCATCGACACGCCCATCACGCCGGTCCCGATCCATGCGATGCGCTGCACCGATGAAGATTCGTTTGCTGATGCGGTCATGCCGCAGGTGTACCAGAAACCGGCCGGTTCGGCGACCACCGCCATGGACCGCCGGACTGCCGCGGGGCAACCGTTCAGTCGAGCAGGCACCGGCCGGTCATCTCGGCCGGCTGGTCAAGGCCGAGCATCGCCAGCGCGGTTGGGGCGATGTCGGCGAGCCGGCCACCATCGCGTACGGTCGAGTTGCGATACGCCTCGCCGATGAGAATGAGATTGACGTCGTACGTCGTGTGGGCCGTGTGCGGGCTGCCATGCTCAACGTCCCGCATCTGCTCCGCGTTGCCGTGATCCGCCGTGACGATGAGTGAGCCGCCTTTGTCGAGCACGGCGTCGATGATCCGCCCGACGCATTCGTCGACGGTTTCGACGGCCTGGATGACGGCGTCGAGTTTTCCGGTGTGCCCGACCATGTCCGGATTAGCGAAGTTGACGACGAACAGGGCGGGGATTTCGGGTTGCTCAAGCCGATTGAGCACCGCCCGGCAGACGTCGTGGGCGGCCATCTCGGGCTTCTGGTCATACGTGCCGACGTCCTGCGGGCTGTCGAGCAGTTTGCGTTCCTCGCCGACGAACGGCTCCTCGCGGTAATCGTTAAAGAAGAAAGTCACGTGGGCGAACTTTTCCGTCTCCGCGCAACGGAACTGATGCAATCCGGCCCTGGAGACCACCTCGCCGAGGATGCCGACCATCTTCGGCGGCTTGTCGAACGCAACGGCGGTGACGGGAAGGCCTGCTTCGTACGCCGTCATCGTGCAGAAGTACAGGTCATTGAGGCGCTTGCCTCGGTCAAACCCGCCGGCTTTGACCGTCCGCCACGTCTTGTCGTCAAGGGTGAACGCCCGGGTGATCTGGCGGGGCCGGTCGCCGCGGAAATTGAAGAAGACCACCGCGTCGCCGTCGTTGATTTCGCCGACGGGCCGGCCGTCCTGCATGATGCAGGTCGGACGGATGAACTCGTCGCCATCCCGACTCGTGTCGGATGGGGCTGCGTAGTACGCCTCGATCGCTTCTCGCGCCGTCGATGCGGTGTGAAGGAGCGACTCATCGAACGCTTCATGGGAGACGGGTCGGCCGGTGAGCGTCGTGTACGCCGCAGAAATGCGCTGCCATCGATGGTCGCGGTCCATGGCGTAGTACCGGCCGCAGACGCTGGCAATGCGTCCGATGCCGGTTTCCTGCATTTTCGCTTCCACGCGCTGAAGGTATTTGAGCGATGTTTTCGGCCCGACGTCCCGGCCGTCAGTGATCATGTGCAGCAGCACCCGGTCGCCCGGAAAATCGAGTCGACGGGCGAGGTCGAGCAGTGCGAAGAGGTGATTAAGGTCCGAGTGAACCTGCCCGTCGCTGACCAGGCCGAGCAGGTGGAAGCAGCCGCCGTTCGCCGAAGCGTGCTCGAACGCGCCGCGCAGGCCGGGGTTCTCGAAGAAGGTTCCGTCATCGATCGCGCGGGTGATGCGCATGACTTCCTGGTCGACGACGCGGCCGGCGCCGATGTTCTGATGGCCGACCTCGCTGTTGCCCATTGTGCCCGGCGGCAGGCCGACATCCGGGCCGTGCGTGCTGATCTGCGTTGTCGGCCAGTCGCGGACGATCCGGTCGTTGACCGGGGTGTTCGCGAGTTTGACGGCGTTGAATGCGTCGTGTTCAGGGTGCGGGTTCTCCCCCCAGCCGTCACGAATGATCAGGACGATCGGGCGGGGATGCGGTGACTGGTGATGTTCTGGTGGCGTCATGGCCGCATCGTACGCCCAGCCGGGGACAACCGGCGAACTGTGGGGCGATCGGCGGGTGACGGTTTCACGATCAGTCAGGCGCTGAATCGGAGCGGCGGCCGATCAGCACCCCCTGACGCAGCGGCACGGCGACGGCCTCGAATTCTGGATCCGCTGCGATCAGACGGTTCATAGATCGGAAAAG
>SLJD01000013.1 GCA_007135295.1 Phycisphaerales bacterium | reverse complement strand
TGGGGCGGTGTGTTGACACAGATGGCATTCGAACCGGCTTCTCAAAAAATGACCCGGCGGCAGTTGACGTGTGTCCATACCGCCGCCGGGCCATGCACCAACCATCCCAACAACTCCCGGAGCCGCCATCGCATCCGAGTGTCAGCGAGTGCGGGACTGATAGCCCCGCATTAACAAGCCACCATCATTCATACACTCATCCACCATTCCACCCTCAACCGTGACTACCACGCTTGGCGTCATACCGCCGCCTGCTGCGACAGATGCATCTGCGTGACCCGTGGGATCTGCTGCTCAAGGAACTCAGCCATGCGCTGCTCGTCCTGAAGAATGGCCCGGCACGCCTCCGCGACTTCCGTCTCGCCGGCCTCCTCCGCTGCTGCCACCAGCGACCGGTACGAGGCGATTTCGAAGTGCTCCATCGAATAGCCGGCCAGGCAATCCTTGACCAGCGCATCATCGGAGGCGGAAGAGCCAGCCCCCTGCACCCAGCCGGTCATCTTCCCGATCAGCTTCTTGCCAGCCGATGAATCACTGTCGAGGCGATGCAGGCACTCCTCAACTATCTCTGAGTGCCGCTGCGTCTCCTCGAGATGCGTCTCCAAGTGGCGTTTGATTTCCGGATGCTCTTCAGCGTGCTTGACCTGGCTTTCAAGCACCTCAATCAGGTTCTGTTCCATAGCGTACGCATCATTCAACCAGCTGACAAGAATGTCATGCTTTGTCGCCATCGCAGATCTCCGATCGAAACAACGTTAATAGAAGAGCCGGGTCCGATCAGGGGCGACGGTGGCTGAAGGTTGCCAGCCACTCCGCCTCCGGCAGTTGATCACCGCACCCGGCCACCGGCTGTCTCCAGCCCACGCGACTGCATGAACTGGCCCCTGTCTTAGTCTGTACGTTGTCGGCGATGAGCGTGGATGCATGCACCCCCGGCAGTTCAAACGACCTTCACAGCACCATCTCCTCCTGCCGTGACGGCTTGGCGTATGCTTGTGCCATGGCAGAGACGAATGAAAACTCAACGTTCCCGGATCACGCTTCTATGAACGAATCGCTGGCCGCCGCAGTCGAAGCGGTCCGACTTGCGGCGGTGGTCACGCGACAGGTGCAGTCGCGGCCGGGGGGCAGCATGAGGCAGGACAAAGCAGACGGCTCGCCGGTAACCGTCGCCGACTTCGCCGCGCAGGCCGTCATCGCCATGTCCCTGCAATGCTCGCTGGGGCCGGTGGCTCTGCTCGGCGAAGAACACGTCGATGCGCTTCGCGGTCGCGACAACACCGCCCTCCGCCAGGACGTCATCGGCGCGGTCCAGTGCGTCCTTCCCGAGGTCACGGAAGACGACGTGCTGGAGGCGATCGAGGCATCTTCGCACGAGGGTACGGCGAGCCAGTACTGGACCGTCGATCCGATCGATGGGACGCGCGGCTATGTCGAGCAGGCGCAGTACTGTATCGCGCTCGCCCGCATCGATGAGGGACGGCCCACGGTTGGCGTGCTCGGCTGCCCGAACATGGGGCATACCGCCCCGCCCGACGTTATTGATCCAGCCGGCAGTCTCCTCGCCGCAACGGACCGCGGCGGCGCCTGGCTGCTGGAATGGGGTGCGGGCAATCATTCCGCAACGCGAGGCCGATGCCGGGTCGAGGCGTCCGATCCCGCTGAATTGCTCGGCTCGGTTGATCGCAACGGCACGACCGATCGCCTCGTCCACCAGGCTCTTGAACACTTCGACGGCGCGTTTCAACTGCGGCAGCTTGACAGTCAATGCAAGTACGCTGCCATCGCGATCGGCCTCGCGGACGGATACCTGCGCATTCCGCGACGGGCGACCTTTGCGGAGAAGATCTGGGATTTGGCGGCCGGCGATCTCATCGCCCGCGAAGCCGGCGCGACCATGACCGACCTCCATGGCCGACCGCTGGATTTCAGCCACGGCGAATCACTGTCCGCCAACTTCGGCGTCATCTGCGCCCCTCCTTCGACGCATGCGAGGCTGATCGAAGCCGTCCGCACCTGCCCAGCGACGTCCGGTACGAATAGGTCTATCCGCCGCTGACCGGCGGGATCAGCGCAACCTCATCGCCATCTGTCAACTCATGGTCAGAGGTGACGTAGCGGTCATTCACAGCAACAGCCAGGTGTTCGCGCATCGCGGCGACGGCGGCGTGATCACCTGCCACCACATCCAGCGCTGCTCGGACCGTCGGCGGATCAAGATCAAGCGTGACGGCCTGGCGACGCCAGCCAAGTTCATCAGCAAGTTGTGCAAAGGCGAGCACCTGTATCGTCAGAGTCATGATCACCTGCTTTCATTTTCCGGCATCTCGCGATCATTCGCCCATGGAAGAAACGGCCGCTCCACCCCTGCATGAACCGGCCCATCCTGAACCGGAAGAGCGAGCAGGCCGTCCGTCACCGCCGTATGAACAAGGTCCCCCGAACCTGCCCATGACGGCACGAACGCGCGTTCACCATCAATCAGTCGCGCCGGCCGGAACGCCTGCCGCTTCGCGTTCGGCCGCACCGCTTCAGCCAATTCCACTGATCGCCATGGCAGATCCGCCCGCCGCCCCGACATGGCTTGCATGATCGGCCAGGCGAACAGGTGTGCGCACGCCAGCGCGGAGACTGGATTGCCCGGCAGCGCGATAACGGCGCGGTGACGATCAGGGCTCACACCGATCCGGATCGGCTTTCCCGGTTGAATGGACGCTCCTTCGACCAGCGGCTGAATGCCATGGGCCTCAAACGCCGCCGGGAACCAATCACGCCGACCCGCACTGACGCCGCCAACCGTGACCACGCAGTCCGCATGGCTCATAGCCCGGCCGACCGCTTCGACTGTCGCATCCCGCTCATCGCAGACGTGTTCATGCGTCACTTCCGACGCCCCCATGATGTTGAACAGCGCGAGCAGCATCGTCCCGTTCGAATTGCGGATTTCATGCGCCTCGACGGATGCCCCCACCGGTTTCACCTCGTCACCGCTCGTCAGGATCGCAACCGTCGGCCGCCCAATGATGCTCAGTCGATTTGAGCCGACCGACGCCGCGATGCCGACGTGGTGCGGCCTGATCACCGTTCCAGTGTGAATCACGACCTCACCGGCCCGGGCGTCGGAACCGCGGTGATGAATGCCGCTGCCCGCGGTAACCGCGTTAACGGAAAACGAGACCGGATCCGCACGGTCGGATTGTTCGTGCGCAATGACCGCATCACATGAATCGGGAACCGCTGCGCCGGTGGCGATGGCGACGCAGGAACCGTTCTCGACAGTTCGGTCAAACACGGCGCCGGCATGGATTTCCGCTGCAACCGAAAGAGCGGCCCCCGGCTGTACGTCCACTGCCCGTACCGCATATCCGTCGAGCATCGACCGATTGAACGGCGGCAGGTCGCGGTCGGCCACCACGTCTTCGGCGAGGACCCCTCCGATCACTGCGGACAGATCAACGGTCTGCACGGGCCTCGGTGTGATGACATCCAGCACCGTCCGGAGAGATGGTTCGTAGGCCTGTCCGCGCATGGTCATCAGCATGGTCCGTGGAATGCAACGGCGGCGAAACCACCGGCCCGACTCAGCGGTGCAGGAAGAACCGCGTGGCCTGTTCAGCGCAGACCGCCCGTAGTGAAACGTCCTGGTACCCGTGATCGGCTCGCGCAATGAGCACGTGCTCGGCAACACGCTGATGGTTCTCCAGCGCCCGCCGGTAGGCGAGCGTGGAATTGAGCGGCGTCACCCGGTCGGCGGCCGCGTTGAGGAACATCACCTCGCCGTCGAATCCCGTCAACGCCGTCGGCCCACCCTGATGCAAGAGACTGTCGACCATCAGTTCACCGTTCCCGGCCACGTGGCTCGCGCCCCGCCCGTTCTCAGGAGTGGCCATGGGCAATTGCGTGGCCAGATCGATCAGGCACAGCCGACGGATGATCCGAATCTCGGAGGCGGCGGCCACGGCCACGAGCGCCGACGGTCCGTACGCCAGCACGCCGATCGAGTTGTGATCAACATCGTCGCGCAAGTCCGCCCATCGGGCCGCCGCACACGCCGCCTCGACCATCGTCGCCGCTTGCGTGCCCGCGTCAGTGTTCTCATTAAGCTTCGGCGGCGCGTAGCGAAGCACGGCCAGCCCAGCGTCGAGCAACGCGACCTGCAGATCATCGTAAAACTGCTCGGTCAGCGCGGCGTCCGCCGTCGACTCCGAACTGCGACAGAACATCACCACATGCAGAGGACGCTTGCGCGTTGCCGGTTGGGTGAACTGCCCCGCCACCGTCCGCCCACCGACTTCGACTCGAAATGCCGTTTGCTTCGTCATAGGCCGGTATTATTGACCAACCGCTCGACTTCTGCGGTGGAGAGGACTGGAAAACGCGTTTGGCCAGTTTCAAGCATCGCCTGAATATACGGCAGACACAGACCGCAGTGTCCACCGCAACCATAGGTCTCACGCATCGCCCCCGCATCGGCGCCCGTCCGATCGGCATGAGATTTCAACTCGGCAAACGTCATTTGCGTGCAGACGCATCGATCCACGCCCATTGGTCAGCCTCCCGTCGATGAAGCGCTGGCTGCGGCGTCGCTGGCGGTCCAGTTCGGGTCATACGCCCGGTCGTCGCTGCTGAGAAAACCGTTCTCGGGATAGCCCATCAGATCGAGCAGTCCATCTTCGGCCAGTTCGCCCTGATGCGGACGCATCACCGAATCCACCCGGCCGTCAAGGTAGGCGACATTCGTACGGCCGGCATGTCTGTATGCCTGGGCGCCACCGTAAACGATGTTCAACCCGGGCTCGGCGGTACCCATTGGCGCGCGCATGAACTTGTTTGTGCCAAAGGACGCCCCGCCATTGCCGAAGATCGCCGTCGTTGCCGGTCGGCGGGCCCGCCCGTACCGAAGCGGCGG
>SLJD01000104.1 GCA_007135295.1 Phycisphaerales bacterium | reverse complement strand
GTGTGAATCCGGGCTTTTCGTTTCCCCGGGGGCGGCCACTCGATGCATGTCCTTCTGCTGGACGATCAAGGCGGGACAGACCAGGGCCATGCGGCCCGTTGCATCCGAGGACGAACAATGGACGTCAGTTACATCAATCCCTTCATCCAGTCGACACAGCGCGTCTTCACCACAATGCTCGACCTAACCGTCGAGATCAGGAAGCCGCACCTTTCCGAGGCACTGCCCCGATACGACATCTCCGGCATCATTGGCATGTCCGGTGATGTTGTTGGGTCAGTTGTGCTGAGCTTCCCGACGTCCGTTGCGCGTCCGATCGTCGGAAAGTTCGTCGGCGTCGACCTCGACTGTGAAAGCGAAGACTTCTCGGACGCGATCGGCGAGCTTGTGAACATGATCTCGGGCGCCGCCAAGGCGCAGTTTGAGGGCAAGTCCGTCAGCATCAGTTGCCCTTCCGTCATCATCGGACAGGGCCATCAGGTGGCCCGGCCAAGCGACACCGTGTGTGTGTCAATCCCCTGTGATGTCTACTGCGGAAGTTTCAGCATTGACGTCGCCATTCGTCCGGAATCGAACAGCGTTCCCGCCGCAGTGACCGGCGCGCAGGAGCGTCGGACGACCGCCTGACAACCCCGAGCCGGAGACAACGCCATGCGCGTCATGCTCATTGACGATTCCAAGACCATGCGGAACATCCAGAAGAACGTTCTCAGCCAGCTCGGCTACACCGACATCGAGGAGGCCGTCGACGGCCAGGATGCGCTCAGCAAGGTTGACGCGTTTGAGCCGGACCTGATTCTGGTCGACTGGAACATGCCGAATATGGATGGCCTGACCTTTGTCAAGACCTATCGAGGCAAGCAGCGCAACACGCCGCTGATCATGGTCACCACTGAGGCCGAGAAAGCCCGCGTAATCGAGGCGATCAAGGCCGGCGTGAACAACTACGTCACCAAACCCTTCACGCCCGACGTGCTGTCCCAGCGCATCCAGGAAACCATGTCCAAGGCCGAGGCCGCCTGACCATCGGCGTGCATCCTCGCCCTTCCTGCGCCATCGTCAAGGCGATTCGTCGGCGCCGTGATCAGTGATGTCTCGGTTGATTCCCAGGATGCGCCACTTCTGCTCGCTGGCATCATAGATCGCCTCCCCGACACATTGAATGGTGCGAACCTCGCCATCAGGCCGGACAGTACGAGCGTGCATTTCAAACCGCCCGCCCGATTCCATACATCGGCGGATCGACTGCCGCAGCGATGCCTGATCTTCCTCGTGCACTGTCCGATCAATCAATGCGTCAAATGGGCAAGGAAAGAGATTCGGGGCAGCGCCGAGCATCCGGCAGAGTTGATCCGATGCATGGACCAGTCCGCTGGCAATGTCGAGTTCCCAGCTTCCGATCCCTGCGATCCGCTCCGCCTGGGTCAGCATCGTCTTTTTCCGCCGCAGGCGCTCGTCACTCGCTTTGCGTTCGGTAATGTCCTGAACGGTTCCGATCGCGCTGACCGGTTCGCCATCGCGCGAAAACTCCAGCTCAGCAAGCTCCCGCACCCACTTGACCTCGCCGAGCACCAGAATCCGATGCTCAATGTTGTACGGCTCGCCCCGGAGGGCGGCCTTCCAGGCGTCGTTGACTATTGTGCGGTCTTCGGGATGCACGCGGGAGAGAAACTGTTCATAGGTAAGAGGCGTGCCGACCGGAATGCCGAACAAATGATACGTCTCATCCGACCAGGTGAGTTCGTCCCGGCGAATGTCAAGATGCCAGCTTCCAATCCCGGCGACGGCTTGTGCGCGGCGGAGCATGGCCTCGCTGTCGCGAAGCGCCTTCTCCGTGCGTGTGCTTTCCGTGAGGTCGTGGATCGTTCCGGTCAACGACGTCACGTTGCCATCATCATCGCGCGTCGCAACTGCCTGCTCGTGAACCTCCCGGATCTCGCCGTCCGGTCGGACGATTCTGAGCCGAACGTCATACCGCTCACCAGTCTTCAGCGTGCGGTCCATCGCTGCCTCGACCCGCTCACGATCCTCGGGATGTATCTGCTTGAAGCTGCATTCGAACGACGGCTCGAACGATTGCGGCCGGAGCCCGAAGATCCGGAACGTCTCGTCCGACCAGTACGCCTGCCGCGTCTGCAGGTCCCACTGCCAGCTTCCGAGGTTGGCGATGCGCTCAGCCTCGCTCAGCAGTCGGTCGCCGCGCCGGCACCGCTCCTCAGCAGCAATCCGTTTCGTGATATCGCGCGATGCGCCGCTGATCCATTCGACCTCACCACTTGTGTCATTGCGATTGGCGCGAAGATTCGTCTCGAACCAGCGGAGCGTCCCGTCGTATCGCTGGAAGCGGTGAACGACCGTCGCTCGCTCGCACTCGTACAGAATGGACCGGTGCGCTTCGCGGATCTTCGGCTGATCTTCGGCCGGCGCAAAGCTGTAGATTGATCGGCCCACCATGTCATCGGAGCCATATCCGAGCAGTTCCCGGCACGATGGCGAGACGTACGAGAACTCCGCCGCCCTTGTGCATCGGGTCACAAGATCACTCGAATGCTCCGCCAGCAGACGGTAGCGCTCTTCACTCTCCTGCAGCGCCGCCTCACGTTGAAGTCGTTCCAGTTCCGACGCAGCCCGGCCGGCAAAGATTCGCAGCAGCGTCCGAGGATGCAGGCGATCGTCGAGTTCGCCGTTATGAACCACAGCAATTGTCCCGAGCCGCACACCGTGTGAATCGTACAGCGGCGTGATGAGCATCCCATCCGCGTCGTACTCGGCCAGAAACTCAAGATCCGGAAACATCTGACGAATGCCTGATGTGTAACGCCGGACCTCCGCCCGCTCGACGCCTTCACACGGCGAACCGGCGAAGCGATAGGCAATCTCCGGAATTGGTCCCTGCGGTGACCATGCCGCGATGGACCGGAGAATGCCGCTCTCATCCAGGCGGGAGATATACGCGCATCGCGCGTCAAAAACGATGGCGAGCTGACTCGCCAGCGCGGAAAAGAAAGCCCGGCCGGTGGTGGTCGCCGTTGCAGCATCAATCGCGCGCAATGCACGCTCCGCTTCACCGTTTTCCGTGAGCCCGGCTCGCAGCGACTGTGCAGAATCGCTGGCAGGTTCCGCGTCGCCAGGCCGTCGATCAACCAGGCCAGCGTTGATGGCGATCAGCGCCAGTTCGACGCGGTTGCGTGCCCCGAGCTTCTTGCCGAGCGTCAGGCGATGCGACTCGATCGTCTTCGTTGTGCGATGCAGTCGCGACGCAATCTCCGCTGTGCTCAACCCCTGACCGATTAGTGTCAGGATCTCGAGCTGTCGCGGGGTCAGGTCGTCAACGGACTGCATTTGTGCCTTCACGTTTTGCCAATACTCCTTACGCTCGGCCGCCTGAACGGTCAGCATATACTCGTCTTGTCGGCATCCGCGCAAGCGCATGGTACTTCGCGCATCGGATAGCCTTCGTTAGTTTCGCAAATCTCCGCGCGCAAATCAGTGTTTTTCCTGAGCCTGCACCCTTGGCCCTGAATCGCTGTCGCTGCGCAGCAAGCCGACTGTCCATCGAGTGTCCGTGGCGGCTGCGCGCAGGCGAAGCTCCGTCTTCTGCGACGGAAAGCATGCTCAAGATCAATGCGAAGTTCGAGATAGCCGATTGCACGAGACGTCAGCACCGCGTGCCGCATCATGAGCGAGTCGATAGCCGGCAGTCATCGAGGCAGGCACACCGCCCAACACCATCGGCAGCGCCGTATTGGCCGCCGACGTTGCTGGTTCAAGTTAGTTTTTTGAATGCCCCAGTCATTTTGCAGGTGGAAAGTGGAGCCGATCGGACTTGAACCGACGACCTCCTGCATGCCATGCAGGCGCTCTCCCAACTGAGCTACGGCCCCAAGGGTTGTCTGCGGTCCGGTTGCGACGCGTGGCAGCGGCCCGCTGACCGGGCGGCACGAGGCTGCCCACAGGATCATAAGGATACCGCAACTGGCCGATGAATCAAGCCGCTTGCCTGGGCGGATGCGGGAGCTTTGGCCGCACGCGGATCCCGGGCTGGCGCGGTCGGGCCGACCGCGAGTCGTCAATCGTCGGTGCGGTTGTGGTCGGCACCTTCATCGGCACCTTCAGTTATCAGCCTCGTGCGTCGGGGCCGGGCGGTCGTTATCGATATGCCGTTCAAAAAACTCAATCATGCGGTTGAGCCGGTCCATCCGCTGGTGCGGGTCGCCGGTCCTTGACAGGCCGTGATCAGCGTCAGGGTACCGCACGTACTCGACCGGCCGGTCGAGTATCTTCAGCGAGCGGTAAAGCATTTCGGACTGTGAAACGCCGGTTCGCAGGTCGTCGCTGGCGTGAAGGATCATCAGCGGCGTGCGGATGCGCTGGACATACGTCAGCGGACTCAGCCGCCGCAACAGTTCATGGGCCTGGGCTTCAAACGGCCACACGCCGGTTGCCCGCCGCAGCAGACGCCAGGCACGCCCTTCGCCGAAAAACGTTGTGAGTTCGTACACGCCGCGTTGCGCGACGGCGGCCTGGAAACGGTGGTCGTGGCCGACGATCCACGCGGTGAGGTACCCGCCGTAGCTCCCGCCGGTGACGACGAGGCGATCTTCATCGACCCAGTCGAGCAGCAGGCACTGGTCGACGGCGGCGAGGACGTCGCCGGCCGGGCCGTCGCCCCAGTTGCGATAGTTGCCGCGCTGAAACTCTTCGCCGTACCCGCTGGAGCCGCGCGGGTTCGCGTAGACGACGCCGTATCCCCATGCACAGAACAGTTGGAACTCGTGCCACGTCGAACGGTGGCCGGGGCCCCACATGCTTTGCGGTCCGCCGTGGATCTGCAGCAGCAGGGGATAGGTTTCACCCTCTTCGAAGTGGGTCGGTTCCATGACCCAGTACTGCACCTCGGTGCCGTCGGC
>SLJD01000457.1 GCA_007135295.1 Phycisphaerales bacterium | reverse complement strand
GATCGCCGGCTCGACGGACTCTTCAACGCGCGGAAACAGGGCGATCTTGCTCATCGACTGGCCCGGCGGCAGGCCGCCCCACCGGGCGAGCGCATCGAGGCCGCCTTCATCCGGGTCGATCTCCAGCCCCATGGCCCGCCAGAGTTCGGTCATTTTCTCCGGCATGACGGGCCAGAGCAGCAGCGACGCGATGCGGATCGTCTCGGCGCACTGGTAGAGAATCGCGGCAAGCTCATCGCGGCGCGATTCGTCCTTGGCGAGTTTGAACGGCTCGGTGAGGTTGATGAACGTGTCGACCTTGCGGATGAGGCCGACGGCTTCGTCGATCGCGCTGCTGAGGTCAATGCGCCGCATCGCGTCTCGGGCGGCCTGGACGGCCTCGCCGGTGATCGCCGGCCAGTCGTACTCCGCGATGACCATCGACCGTTCATCGCCGGCTTCGGGCAGCACGCCGTCGAAGTATTTGTTGAGCATCGCGGTGACGCGGCTGGCGGAGTTGCCGACCGTATTGACGAGGTCGGTGTGATAGACGTCGTGGAAGTGGGCGGCGCGGAAGTCAGCGTCGGTCGCGCCGAGCGGGCCGTGCATCGACATGTAGTACCGCCACGCGTCGAGGCCGTAGCGTTCGAGGTACTGCTCGATGGTCGGCAGGTCGATGAAGTTGCCCATCGACTTGCTCATCTTCCGGCCCTCGGCGATCCAGAAACTGTGGGTGTAAACGAGCCGCGGCAGGCCGACCCAGTCGAACCCCGGCTGCCGGGACAGCGCGGTCAGCATCGCCGGCCAGATCACCGCGTGGAACCAGAGGATGTCCTTGGCGATCAGGTGCGCCTCAGCCGGCCAGTAATGCCGGCGGTCATCGGTGTCGACGGTGCTGAGGTAATTGAACAGCGCATCGATCCAGACGTAGATCGTGTGCTCTTCGTTACCGGGCACGCGAATGCCCCAGTCGCCGGCGCCGGTGCGGCTGATGGGCACGTCGTTGAGGCCCTCGCGGATGCGGGCGGTGACCTCGTTCTTCCGCGCGACGGGCTGAACGTCGAACCGATCGCCGGCTTCGAGCAGCTCGAGCAGTGCGTCAGCATAGGCGCTCAAGCGGAAGAAGTAGTTCTCTTCCTTCTTGCGGACGAGTTCCCTGCCGTTGAACGGGCTGATGTAGTTCAGCTCGCGGGCTTTGCCTTCGGGGATGTACTCTTCCTGCCCGGCGTCGTACCACCCCTCGTACTCGCCGAGGTACACGTCGCCGGAGTCCATCAGCGCCTTGACGTACCGTTCGACGCGTTCAATGTGGCGCTGCTCGCTTGTGCGGATGAAGTCGTCGTGGCTCATGCCGAGCCGGCTGAACGCGGCTTTGAACGCAGCGGCGTTCTGATCGGCCCACTTCTGGGCGGTCAGGCCGCGCTCCTCGGCGGCGTCGACGACTTTGGCGGCGTGCTCGTCGGTGCCGGTGAGAAAGAACACATCCCGCCCGGCCAGCCGCATGAACCGCGCCCAGACGTCGCAGATCGTTGTCGTGTACGCGTGGCCGATGTGCGGCTTGTCGTTGACGTAATAGATCGGGGTCGTGATGTACGCAGGGGTCGCTGTCATGGCCGGATTGTACGGCACCCCGGGCGATGCGGCGACGGCGCACGGCCACCGGACGCGCCGATGCGGGCGACGACGGGTGTGATCCGCCTCGGTGTGATCCCGCCCGGCCGGAATCACGGCACGTTGAGGTAATGCGAGAGGTACCGGATCGTCTGTTCCTGCGACTCGGCCTCGGCGATGTTCAGGTCACCAATTGAAATCACGCCGATGACCGATTGCCCGTCGACAACCGGAAGGTGCCGGATGCGCCTGTTCTTGACGACCATGCGCAGTTCGTCAAGCGTCGTATCGGGGGCGGCACAGGCGACGGGTGATGTCATGACCTCTTCGAGGCGGACTTCCGACGGGTCGCGGCGCTCGACTACGACACGGCGGAGCATGTCCCGCTCGGTAAAGATGCCTTGCAGATTCGCCCCGTCCATGACAAGCACCGAGCCGATCGACTGCTCGTTCATGATCCGGGCGGCGTCGAGTGCCGTGTTGCGCGGATGCAGACTGAAGATCGATTGCTTGGCCTTGCGGATCAGCAGGTTGGACGCGGTCGGCATGGCGTTGCTCCTGGCCAGGGAATCAGCCCCCGTCTGCACTGCAGCATCGCAGAGATTCGGCGGATCTCAAGAGAAAAAACGGGAAAGCGGCATTCGTTCTTTTTCGCACGTGCATCCCGGCACAAAGTCCGCCCCGCCCCGCCGGAAAAAGCCCTTGAAACGGCGGATTGTGTTTGGTATTTTTCAGGGAGGCTCCGTCATGCCGTCAGTCGGCTGCACAGCCGGTGGCGGCCGAAGCCGGGCCCGTTTCGACGGGGAACTGAAAGCGAGGCGGGTCGGCAGGAGGTCGGCTCGGGGAGATGCCATGGGCGGCTGTCACGAAAACCGTCAGCCAACCAATGGAGGAGTTCACGATGAGCCGAGCCACATCGTCCGCGAAGAACGCCGGCGGGCACTCGAACGGAGCGTCGAAGCGCCAGCCGCCCGGGCCGCCCGGCGAGGCGGTCAAGACCTGGTCATTCGATTCCGTCGGGAACCGCAAATACGCCGTGCAGATCCGAAAGGCATCGAACGGCAACCCGTGCCTGCGACTCGTTGAAGGCGTGCCGTCGAAAGATGGCGGGGAATACCGAAAATTCAACATCACCATCTGGTCCGAGGATTTCGAGTCGCTGTGGAAGACGCTCGACGAGGCCCGGGCGTATATGGCTGAGCACGACATCCGCACGCCGGACGGCCATCGCTACGTGCCGGGCGGCAAGGGCGGCGGACGGCGCGGCTCGAACGGGTCGTCTGGCGCACCGCGATAACTGGACCGCATTGTCACAGCCGATGCGTCAGCGCGGCGCACCGGAACACTGGACAGAGCCGAGCCTCGTCCGGCAGGGGCGAATCGGGCCGTCAGTCGCTGTTGAAGACGCCTTCGTTTTCGACGATGGACCGGGCGACCTCGGGCAGCGGGCGGCGGTTGTTGCGCGCGTGTTTCTGCAGCAGCCGCATCGCTTCCGGCTCGGAAATGTCCTTGCGTTTGACAAGGATCCACTTCGCCTGCTCGATGACCTTTCGGTCCTCCAGACGTGACCTCAGGCCGACGATCTCGCTGTCCTGCTCGAGGTAATCGAGGTACCGACCCCAGGCGATGGCGACGTTGACGCGCAGCTCGTCGGCGGTGACCGGCTTGAGCATGTAGCCGAACACCCCGACGTGATTCGCCGTCGAGACGTAATCCGGATCGGAGTACGCCGAGAGAATGATCACGGGGATGCCCATCTGGTTGAAGATGGTCTTGGCGGCGTCGAGGCCGGACATGTTCGGCATGCGGATGTCGAGCAGGGCGAGATCGGGTTGGTGGATGCGGCAGATCTCAATGGCCTCATCGCCGTCGCTCGCGGGGCCGACCACGGCATAGCCGAGTTCCCTGAGGTTCGCGCTGATGCCTGCGGTGACGAGATGTTCATCGTCCGCGATAAGCAATCGCTGTGGCGACTGTGGCAGGTTCAGGCGTTTGTGCTGATGACGCTCCATCACGGAGGCATCCTTCATGGTTGATGTTCCGTTCATACGGGGTCCTCCCTCCTTGAGCCGAAATGCTGCTGGGCATGGCTTCGCCGACGGCGGGGCGTGACGGGACGAAAGACCATCCAGAAACACGTGGGGGGCGGGGCGGCGTCGACCGTCAAACCCCCTGGCTCAACGCAAATGTGACCATAGCGTACCAATCGCCCGGCTGGGGTCAATCAAGAAAATTCCCATTTTCAAGCTGTTGCGGGACATACACCTCGGTCACGTAGGAAATGTCCTTCGTGATCAGCGACTCGACCTCCATTTTGAACCCGTTTCGCAGCATCCGCTCGATCTCCCGCTGCCACGGCCTCTTGTCCTTGAACCACGGGTATTCCCGGATCTGCTTCGCCCGGGTGATATCCCGATCAGAAAGCGAAATCTTGACGTCGTCGGTCAGCTCGTGGGTCTCGTAGTCCCCCGCCCGGATGCCGATGAACTTCGCGTCCGGGACGGCCATACGCTGGCTTTCAAACGCCAGCGAGATCGATCCCTGCTTGATGACGCTGTAAATGTAATGCCCCCACGGATCGCAATCGAGCAGGCAGTAGATCGGCAACCCGAGTTCATGATGAAAGCGGTGGAGCAATCGGCGAACGCCGCGCGGCGGCTGGCCGGCCCCGTGCGTGAGGATGCAGTTGTGCTTGCGCCAGAACTTGTCCTCGTTGAAGCGGCTCCAGACAGTGTTCTTCTCGACATGCAGAACGAAGTCCGCTTCGCAATTCTTGAACTCGATGACGTCCGGCTCGACGATCGAGGGAATCGAATACCCGCCGGAGCCCATGCGGCGGCAGTCGATCTCATCGCCGGTGTCGGTGAGCGTAATGTTTCCGACGAGATCGCCGCGCTTGTCCGCGAAGACGTGCAATTCCTCGCGCATTGAATCGAGCGAGACTTCAAGGTCCTCGAGAATCGCATCGGATTCGTTCTGATCGTTGAACGTCTTTTCCTTCGTGCCGGCGATGGTGTGCAGACTCTTGTAATACATACCACGAAGGCTGAGCGTCTTCTCCGCCTCGATGAGGTCCTTGCACCCCTTGGCGAGCAGAACGGTCTGCATGAACTTCTTCGCCTGGCCGAGGTTGAACAGGTTGCGCTGTTGCTTGGACGACCCCATCTCAAGAACGCGCTTCGATTTGTTGTAACGCGTGTTCGAGGCGGTACGGCTGGGAATCTCGACAAGTGGATCCTTGAGCTTCAGCGCGTCACGAACGACCCGGCTGCCGAGTTGCTCAATGCGGCTCCGTGTGCGCTCGTCACGCTGTTCCTTCGATTCG
>SLJD01000103.1 GCA_007135295.1 Phycisphaerales bacterium | reverse complement strand
CTCGAAGCGGCCCGGATCGCGCGACGCGACGGCGCATCGCTGGAGATTATTCACGTCTTCCACCCGCCGTGGGAAGTCGTGCACTTCAACGCCTTTCCGGTCCAGCCGCCGCCGAACTTCCAGGAAGACTACACGCAGATCCTCAGCGACCGGCTGCAGGCCGTCGTCGAATCGTGCGGCGAGGCGCTGGAAGGGGTGAACGTCTCATCACATGTTCTCGCGGCGGCAACGCACGCGAGCGGCATCGTCGAACATCTCGAATCGAGCGGCGCGGACCTCGTCGCCATCGCTTCGCGTGGACTGACCGGCCTCAAGCGGTTCCTGCTCGGATCAACGGCGGAGCGCGTCATCCGTGACGCCCCCTGCTCGGTGTTGACGATCAAGCCGAAGGAAGACAAGGCAGGCTCGTCCGATCAGCGTGAGTAGCCCGAGTCGAGACCGGATGCAGCTTCAACTGAAGCAGGCGAGCGGATGAGCGCCCTGGAACTCGATCGCGCGTGGTACATGGACGCTCCCGACGAGGTGCTCGGGACGTTCGATACGTCGTTGCACGGCCTGTCCGGCAAGGAAGCAAACGCCCGGCTGGCGCAATACGGGTTGAATCAGATCCGGCAGGCGGAACCGGTCCGGCCGTGGGCGATCTTTCTCCACCAGTTCGCCAGCCCGCTGATCTACGTGCTTCTCGTGGCGATGGTGATCACGCTGCTCATCGGCGACTACACCGATGCGACGGTGATCGCGATGGTGCTGGCCCTCAACGCGACCATCGGATTCATTCAGGAGTATCGCGCCGAGAACGCGATGCAGGCCCTGATGGGCCTCGTCTCGCCGCGGGCGACCGTTCGGCGTGACGGCGAGCGGTACGAGATCGAGAGCCGGGAACTCGTGCCCGGCGACATCGTTCTGCTTGAATCGGGCGACCTTGTCCCCGCCGATGTCCGGCTGGTCGAGGCATCGCAGTTCCAGACGGACGACTCGATCCTGACCGGCGAGTCGGCGGCCGTCACGAAGGTTTCGGAGGCCCTTGAGGACATCGAACGCGTCAGCCCCGGCGACCTTCGGAACATGGCGTTCATGGGCACCGCGGTGGCGTCCGGCCGGGCCAAGGCGGTCGTCGTGGCCACGGGGCAGCAGACACAGATCGGGCTGATTGCCGGGGAGATGCACGAAACCGTCCGCGCCCGCACGCCACTGCAGCATCGCATGCACCGGTTCGGCAACCGCGTGAGCATTGCGATTGTTCTGGTGAGCATCGTGGCGTTTTCGGTCGGGCTCATGCAGGGCGTCCCGGCTTCCGACATGTTCCTGACGGCGGTGGCGATCGCGGTGGCCGCGATTCCCGAAGGGCTGCCAGTGGTGATGACGGTCGCCCTTGCAGTCAGCGTTCGCAGGATGGCCAAACGACAGGCGATCATCCGGCGACTGCCGGCGGTGGAAACCCTCGGGAGCTGCACGGTCATCGTCTCGGACAAGACCGGGACGTTGACCGAGAATCGCATGACCGTCCAGCAACTCTGGACAGCCAATCAGTCCTACACCATCACCGGCACCGGGCTGAGCCCGAGCGGACATGTGGAGCGCGACGGCTCGGCGGTCGATGTGGACGCGGGCTCCGCGCTTTCTGAAACCCTGCTGGCGGGACTTCTCGCCAACGAATCGGACATTCGGCGGCACCCTGAGCGCGAGGACGAGGACTTCGTCGCACACGGCGATCCGACGGAAGTCGCCCTGCTTGTCGCGGCCGCCAAGGCCGGCCTGGCGCGGGAAGATCTGCTCGACGAATTCCCGCAGATCGACCACGTGCCGTTCGAATCGCAGCAGCAGTTCTCGGCGACGGTGCATACGGATCGGGCCAGTGGGGATGCGATGATCGCCTATATCAAGGGCGCGCCGGAACGCGTCCTCGACATGTGCGAATCGATTCGGGGTGATGAGGGTGAAGAATCGCTCGATCGTGAGGCTGTGCTGCAACAGGCGCGGGAAATGGCTCGGGAAGGCCTGCGCCTGCTGGCCATGGCAGTCGGGCGCAGCGACGACGCCATTGAATCCACGCGTGCCGGAACAAATCCGCGAGGCCTGACGTTCCTGGGGCTCGTGGGAATGATGGATCCGCCGCGCGAAGAGGTCATCGATGCAATCGATCGCTGCCATGCGGCCGGCATCCGAGTGATTATGTGCACGGGCGATCATGCGGAAACAGCCGGCGCGATCGCCCGCAAGATTGGCCTGTCTTCCGACCGGTCCGACGACACGACAACTGTGATCACCGGCGTGGAACTGGCGGAGTTCAACGATCAACAGCTTGCCGGCCGGCTGCGCGATGTCAGTGTTTTCGCACGCGTCAGTCCGACACAGAAGCTTCGTATTGTTAATGCGTTGCGCGACCTTGACGAGGTGGTCGCGGTCACCGGTGATGGCGTCAATGACGCACCGGCGCTCAAGTCCGCCCATATCGGCTGCGCGATGGGCGAGTCGGGGACGGATGTCGCCAAGGAAGCGAGTGAGCTCGTGCTCGCTGACGATAACTTTGCGACGATCTATGCCGCCGTCGAAGAAGGCCGCACCGTCTTCGCAAACATCCGGAAAGCGACGGACTTTCTGTTATCCACGAGTGTCGGCGTGGTCATCGCGATCTTCGGTACATTCGTGCTGGCAGCCTTTGGCTTGCTCGCCATCGATCAAGCCGAAGGAATTCCACTGCTGCTGCTGCCCGCTCAGATTCTCTGGCTGAACGTCGTGACAAACGGCATTCAGGACGTCGCACTGGCGTTCGAGCCGGGGGAAAAACATCAGTTCACCCGCCCACCACGCGATCCGGCAGAAGGGCTGCTCGGCCCGCTCGTCGAGCGGACGGTGCTGGTCGGCATCCTGCTTGCCATCGTGGCGCTGGCGATGTTCTCCTGGGAACTGAACCGGGGATCGGACCTGGCGTACGCCCAAGTCGCGACATTGACCACCATGGTGATCTTCAATGCGCTGCATGTCGGCGCCTGCCGATCTGACGTGCTGTCAATCTTCCAGAAAAACGTATTCTCGAACCCGGTCTTGTTTATCGGCACATCAGTCTCTCTGGCCATACACGTCTCCGCACTGTACCTGCCGCCAACTCAGTTCCTGCTCAACTTCGAGCCGCTTCGTGCAGATACCTGGCTGGTGATCGTCGTGGCGGCTCCATCGGTCCTCATATTTGTTGAACTTCACAAGCTGGTTCGAAAGATGTGACGGCGAAATCACGTTCGTTGGGCGAGTCCGATCATACGAACAGCCGGAACTGCTTGATCAGCTATCCGGACACAAGGCGAAGTCGGGGCGGAATTCCGGTGTCGAAGCGACGTGATTGCGCGGACGATATGTCGTAGTTAATTGCCACACCGGCAACTGGCCACCGGTGTGGGATGGTGCGAGTCCCATTCTGTGCTGAATCGTTTGAGCAGGTTTATGAACAGAGTTATCCGCTGTTCGTCATCGAAGGAACCCATACGTCGAGCATCCCATGGTTTCGATCAGCACCCTCTGGCCCATCACCGAGCGGAATTTCCGAATGCTCCTGACCCTGCCGCGATCGATGCCGCGAACGCAGGATGTTACGGCTGAGGAATACGGCCGCCCCCTGACGGGTGATGCCTGTCTTGCCGAGCACGCTGCCCGTGACTGGCCAACGACCACGGGCATGCGGGCGGTGACGATCGACTGCCCACCATCTGTGACCTGGAAGTGGCTGAGTCAGATGATGCGTGGCGGCGGAATGTATGGTTGGCCAACGCTGGAGCCGCCGGAATGCTGCTCGTCATCCGTTCTGGTCAAGAACATTCCCGCACCACGTGAAGGCGATCGGCTGAGCCCGCTGCTTGAAATCAGGAGCGTTACCCCCGGGCGGGAACTTGTGTGGTACAACATGCAGGAACTGGATCTTGGCGGTATCGGCGTGACTCGCCTGGTACTCAATTACCGGATTGATCCTGCGGACGACAATCGGACACGGCTTATCTGCCGCCAGTTCTGCATATTGCGAGAGACGACCCGGCGACTTCTTCAGTACGCCAGCCGGACGATTGACTTTCTCTTGCCCGCCCATCAACTGATGACACTTCAGCGGCTGGCGGAGCATGGCCCCAAGCAGCGTTGCAAACCCACTTCGGCTCCCCACCAGGCGGTTGCGCTGACGCCTGTGCAGGTTTCGCGCGCCTCATGAGCAGCTTAGGCTTCGACGAGTCCCTCGCGGATTGCGAATCGGACCAGTTCCCCACGATCATGAATGCCGAGCTTCTCCATGATCGACTCGCGATGGCCGTCTATGGTCTTCGGGCTTCGGCACAGGATACTGGCGATTTCGCTCCGGGCGCAACCACGGCCGATCAGCCGAAGGACTTCGCGTTCACGCGCCGTCAACCCTTCGAGCTTTGAGGACGGCGGCGTCACGTTCCTTCCATTGGACTTTCCGCGACCGCCCCCTGGCACCTGCTGGCAACGTTCAAGCACCGCCGGGCCGAACGCGAACTCGCCTCGGGAAATGGTGCGCAATCCCTCGATGATGGTGTTCGTGTCATCTGATTTCGAAAAGTACCCCCACGCACCCGCCTCAAAAGCAGATGTGATGTAGTGGTCGCGGACATATGCGCTGAAAATCACAACTTTCGTATCGGGGTGCTGGCGGTGAAGCTCTCCGGCCGTTTCAAAGGGGTCCGGACCCGGCATCTCGATATCGAGCAGAACTATGTCCGGCCGAAGCTTCCTGGCTTCACTGATGAGGTTCTCCGGCGAAGAGAGCCAGCCAACGACCGTCAGGTCGCTTTCAAGCTCAAACCGTGTGCGCAGCCCGTCAGCCAGAAACGCGTGATCATCGACGCACAAAATCCGAATCTGCTTCTTGTTCATCGTGGATTCTCGGCAAGGTCTTTTATCGTATCACGGAGCACTCCGCGAATGTG
>SLJD01000162.1 GCA_007135295.1 Phycisphaerales bacterium | reverse complement strand
GGGGCTGATCACCACCATCACGGCCATGATCCCGATCACCACCATCATCACCACGACCATGCGCACGGCATGATGGGCGACGGTGCGCCGCGCCTGCTCGACGGGCCGGACGGCCGCCTGCCGCGCGGCTTTCACGATCAGATCGACATGGGTGAAGTCGGCCGCATCGCCGTCCACGCTCAGGGCCGGGTCAAATCGTTCGAATCGCACGCCACGCAAATCATGCAGCTTGTCACTGGCCCGCGCAATCCTGAAGGCCGGTCGTCGCTGTACACGTACATGGACATCATGGTCCGCCCGGACGGCTATCGCGACGCGGACATCATCTTCGTCAAGAACAAGAACATCCGCGCCCAGATCATCCGCGCTCTCGACCGCACCCTGAACGACCAGGTGCGCGACGCGAGCGGGCAGATGGGCGAGGTGGGCGGAGACGGCGCGTTGAGCGGCAGCGAGATCGACGCCGCCATTGACCGCTTTGAAGAGCGCATGAACCGCTTCCTGAGCGTCGGGCTGATCAGCCGGCCGCTGCTCGTCGATGACCTGAACGTGCACCGCCTGCTCAGCCAGTTGCGGCAGGACATCATCCGCACGTCGAGCGACGTCGATGAACTTGATACCGCCCTTCACGTCATGGAGCCGCGATTTCTGCGCAGCAGCCTCCGAATCGTCCCGCCTCCCGGCGGGGGGTACGAAGACCCGTGGCTGACCGTCGAGGAATTCGCCGGACAGGAAGAACGCATCCGCGAAGCCGGCCTCGACCTGGAACTTCGTGATGACATCGTCGATGCCTGGCGGCGGCTGCTGCTCGCCTGGCGCGATCAGGATGCCGGCACCGTCGAAAGCGCGGCCGCGGACCTCAACACCCTGCTGCCGCAGGTCAACACCGAGATCTACCCCGAGGCGAACCGCCTCGCCTGGGAAAGCTGGTACTTCCGCGCCAACAACATGACATGGGTGTGGGTGATCTACCTGCTGAGCATCGTCTTTCTCATGATGGCGGTGATCTACCGGTGGAACACGGCCGCGTGGCTCGGGTTCGGCACGTTCATGATCGCCTTCGGCCTGCACACCTTCGCCGTCCTGCTCCGCTGGTACGTCGCGGAGCGGTTTCCGAACTCCAACATGTTCGAGGCGGTGACGACGGCGGCGTGGTTCGGCGGGTGCGGGGCGCTGCTGCTTGAAGCATGGGTGCGGCGGACGAGTCTGCGCAACCTGTTCTTCCTCGGCTCGGCGGTGTCGAGCATGGTCGCGATGATGGCCGCGTATTACATGCCCCTGCACCTCAACGCGAACATCTCGAACATGATGCCCGTGCTGCACGACGTCTGGCTGTACATCCACACGAACGTGATCATCTTCTCCTACGTGCTGATCTTCATGGCCGCGGTGTCGAGCCTGCTCTACCTCGGCTGGCGGATGCTCGGCGGCGGGCCGGACTATGCGAAGATCGGCGGGGCGGCGGGGGTGATTCAGACTACCGCCGACGGCAAGACGTACTTTGAGCGCGCCAAGACCACCGCCGGGCAGGTCTTCGACGGGGCGACGATGGTGCTCGTCGAACTCGCCTTCATCCTGCTCTGGGCCGGGACGGTCATGGGCGCGATCTGGGCCGACCACTCCTGGGGCCGGCCGTGGGGCTGGGACCCCAAAGAAGTCTTCGCCCTCAACACGTTCATCGTCTTCATCGTGCTCCTGCACGTGCGGCTGAAAGCCGCTGACAAAGGGTTGTGGACCGCGGTGCTCGCCATCATCGGCGCGATCGTCATGGTCTTTAACTGGACGGTCATCAACTTCGTCATCAGCGGCCTGCACAGCTACGCCTGACCCGGCCGCCGGACGGATCGGAGACAAGGGGCCCCGCCGGCCGCGGAGCATTCGCCATGCCGCGTCGTGATGAACGTGATGAGTCCGAGTCATCCGCATCCGCCCCCGGCAGACGCCGCCAGCGCGATCGGCGGGACAAGCGCAACCGGAAGGGCGGCGCGGTCGGGCAGGGCATGCGGCTGTTCGTCGCGGCGTATCCGCCGGCGGACCTCGCCGATGACCTCGCCCGGCGCGTCGCGGCGATGATTGACCGGCTCGGCCTGCCCGGTTCGCGCCCCACGCCGGTCGAGCAGATTCACCTCACGGTGCAGTTCATCGGCCCGACGCCGAAGCGACGACTCGCCGAGGCGCTCGATTCCGTCCGCCGGGCGACGCGGGGCATCCGGCCGTTCGAACTCGAACCGGCGGGGCTGATCCGCCTGCCGGAAAACGGGCCGGCCAAGCTCATCGCGCTGGAGACCGATGCGCCGTCATCACTGCTTGAACTGCACGATCGGCTCGCACGGCGGTTCGCACGCCGGCCGCGCAAACGCCCCTCGGACCGCTTTCTGCCGCACCTGACCATCTGCCGTTTCACCCCCCCGGTTGCCGAGATCGATTCCGCCGCTCTTGCCGAGGCCCTCCGCGACACGCCGGCGTTCCGCGTCGATCGGATCGACCTCATGCAGAGCACGCTGCGACCGGACGGGGCCGAGCATCGACTCGTTCAGTCAATCGCGCTGGACCTGGACGGTGAATCGTGACCGATGCGAAAACCGCCCGACCGCCGCAACGCTGCTCTGGCGACACTTGCCAGAGGCGTGTGAATACAAGCCGCGCCCGGACATTTCTTCCGAAGGCCAACTTCCGGGGGCCAACTTTCGGGGGTTGGCTTCCAAGGGGCAATCTCCGGGGGTCGGTGGGTGGGGGTCAGATGGCGTCTTTGAGCGCCTGGCTGGGTTTGAATCCGACCGACGTTGATTCCTTGATCTGAATCTGCTCGCCGGTCGCGGGGTTGCGGCCGGTGCGGGCCTTTCGGGTCTTCTTCTGAAACGTCCCGAAGCCGACGATCGTCACCGATTCATCGGACTTGACGCCCTTCGTGATGCAGTTCAGCACGGCATCGACCGCCCGCGTGGCGGCGGCCTTCGATTCGCCGAGTTCCGACGCCACGGCCTCAACCAGTTCGCCTTTATTCATCAACGACGCTCCTGTTCGGTTCGACTGCCTCAGCCGGCGCTTCGCCACAACGGGGGCCACAACGGGGGCACGCCAGCACCGGGTGATGCCTGCGACTGTAGCGACAACCACCGGCCTGTCAAACCTAATTTCGCGCTGTCGACAAAGGTTGTGAAATGCAGATACGTGAATGTCGCTGGCCCCGTTCGGCGCGAGTTCACCCCGTCCGGCCGCCGTCCGACGCCGCGGACTCGCGTGGTGTATGGTGATCACGTGCCTGACTCAAACGCCTCAAGCCCTGACCATTCCGGTACACGCGGCAGCGGACGCGATCGCCGGGCACCGTGGACCGTCGTTCAGTCTGAACACCTCGCCGACGGCCCCGCCCGGTGGCTGGCTGACCAGTGCCGCCTGATCGACTGCCCGCACGATGACCCCAATTTCGCCGACGCCCTCGCCGGGGCCGACGGCCTCGTCGTCCGGACGTACACGATCGTCGATGACGCCCTGCTCGACCGGGCCCCGAACCTCCGCGTCGTCGGCCGGGCGGGCGTCGCCCTCGAAAACATCGACGTGCCCGCCTGCCGGGAACGCGGCGTCGAAGTCGTCCACGCCCCCGGCTCGAACACGCAGGCCGTCGTCGAATACGTCTTCTGCCTGCTCGCCGACGCCCGCCGGCCGCGCGTCACCGTCGACCAGCCGCTCGACGCCGCGACGTGGAACCGGTGGCGGGCCGACGTCTTCGCCGACCGGCAGTTCAACGAGATGACGCTCGGCATCGTCGGCCTCGGTCGGATCGGCCGCCGTGTCGCCGAGGTCGCCGGCGCGATCGGCATGCCGGTGCGCTACTTCGACATCGACCCCGAACTCCGCGAGGGCCCGCCCCCGTCGTGTCCCGATGCTGCGTTCGCCGACGCCGAGACGCTCTTCGCCGAGTGCGACGTCATCAGCGTGCACATCGACTCGCGGCCGGGCAATCGCGGCTTCGTCAGCCGGTCGCTTATCGAACGCATGAAACCCGATGCCCTGCTCATCAACACGAGCCGCGGCTTCGTGGTCGACGCCGACGCCCTTGCCGCGTATCTGAACGAGAACCCCGACGCCCGGGCGATGATCGACGTGCACGAGCCCGAGCCGATCGACGCCGCCAACCCGCTGCTCGGCCTGCCCAACGCGACGCTCCTGCCGCACCTCGCCGGCCGGACGAAGACCGCGCTCGACAACATGAGCTGGGTCGTCCGCGACGTCGTCGCCGTCCTGAACAATGAACCCCCGCAGCACCCCGCGCCCGAGACCTAACCGGCGAGGTATTCAAGGCGCCCGGAACGCATCCGGGGTCGGCCGCCGTGCCGCACGCTCGCTCACGCCGGGCGCCGCAGTGTCGCGGCGAAGAGGCCCGGGCCCTTGCCGTGCGGGTCCGGCCGCAGGGGCGTGTAGCGGCGGAACTCGGCGTCGGCGGCGTCGGCCCAGTGGCGGACCTGCGACTCGCTGAACCCGAGGTGCTGGTGGCCCATGGTGTGGCGGTACGTCTCCCGGTCGTGGGCGACCATGTCGACGATCAGAATCTTCCCGCCCGGCCGGACGACGCGGGCCATCTCCCGCACCGCCGGCGTCGGGTCCGGCAGGTGGTGCAGGACGAGCGAGGTCACCGTCGCGTTGACCGAGCCGTCGTCGAGCGGCAGGGCGGTCAGGTCGCCGGGCCGGAACTCGACGTTGTCGACCCGGTCGAGCCGCTTGCGCGCCGCGTCGAGCATCGCCGACTCGCGGTCGACGGCGATGACCTGCCGGACGAACGGGGCGAGGATCTCGGCGATGTTGCCCGTCCCGCAGCCGAGGTCGGCGACGATCCAGTTCGCCGGCAGCAGCCCGAGCAGCGCCTCCGGCGTGAACGTCTGGCCGAACAGCTCCTGCCGGACGTGGTCCCACTCCCCGCCGAGGGCGCCGAAGAAGCTGCGGCTGT
>SLJD01000309.1 GCA_007135295.1 Phycisphaerales bacterium | reverse complement strand
GCCGACGATCCGACGGTGTACCGCGATGAGGAAGAGGTCAAGCAGTGGGAGAAGAAGTGCCCGATCGCGCGGTTTGAGACCTACCTCCGGAACAAGGGCGTGTTGAGCGCCGCGGACTGTGAGAAGATTGCTGACGAGTGTGAGCAGGAAGTCATCGACGCACGGGAGAAATTCCGCCAGCGTGCAGTGGCCAAACCGCGCGAAGTGTTTGACTTCGTCTACGAAAACCTGCCACCGGACCTCGAAGCGCAGCGGCGCGAGTACTTCGAGAAGCTGGACCGGAAGGGAGTGGAGTGAATCCTGACAGAATGCTCCGCAGCAACGCTGCGGGCGTGGAGGCAGGACTCGGACACCCCGTTTCGCGACGATTCATCGAGCTGCGATCTCGTATCTGTCAGATGTTTTCGTGTGAGCGCATTGAAGGAAAGTACATGGTGAACCCTGACGCGACAGAGAAAGTAGACATGAACTCGGCGCTCCCCAATGCGGACGAATCCTCCGAGCCGAAGTCGAATACGCCCCGAAAGCTGGCGTATGCCTTTGCTCCCTTCATGGGCGTTCTGATCGGCGTCGTAGCTGTCGACACACTTCGAGGCACATGGCCCGACCCCTGGACGCTGATCGGCTACGCAGCAGGAGCGGGATTCGCTGGATGGATCATGGCAAAGCGATCCTACGATGGCTGGAGCACCAGAAAAGCCGCGGCCATCATCGGGGCGTTTTTCGCCGCTTGCCTGATCGGAGTTGGGATAATCGCCATTGGAACATCCCCCGCCAGCGGATCGTTGCTGGGTGTGGGATTCATTATTCTGATTCTCTCCGGCGCGCTCTGGATTGAAGACAGAAAGAGCCAGTAATATCCCACCGCGCGCGATGCGCCTCTGTGGTGATCCCGCTGCCAAGGAACCAGCAATGTCTCAGATGACCATCGTCGAAGCCCTCAATCACACGCTCGATCACAACATGGGCGCCGATGAAGACGTCTGTGTCATGGGGCAGGACGTCGCGGTCAACGGCGGCGTGTTCCGCGTGACGAAGGGATTGCTTGACAAGTACGGCGAGAAACGCGTCTTTGACACGCCGCTTGCGGAAGGCGGAATTATCGGCACGGCCGTGGGCATGGCGATCTACGGCCTCAAACCCGTCGCGGAAATTCAGTTCTCCGGCTTCACGATGCAGGCGTTCCATCAGATCGAGCAGAACATGGCCCGATTCCGCAACCGGTCGCGCAGCCGGTACAACATCGGCATGGTCATGCGTGCGCCGTATGGGGGCGGCATCCGCGCGGTTGAGCACCACAGCGAATCGCGCGAAGCGTACTGGGCCCACACGCCGGGCCTGAAGATGGTCATCCCGTCCGGGCCGAAGAACGCGGCCGGCCTGCTGCATGCGTCGATCAACGATCCCGATCCCGTGATCTTCTACGAACCGAAGGCGGTGTACCGCGCCTTCCGTGAAGACGTGCCCGAGACGCCCGAACCGATGGAGATCGGCAAGGCGCACATCGCCCGCGAGGGTTCGGACATCACCATGATCGCCTACGGCGCGATGATGCGGCAGACGATGGAAGCCGCCGAAGACCTTGTCGATGAGCACGACATTGATCCCGAGGTCATCGACCTGCTGTCCATCTCGCCGATGGATACCGAAACCATCGCGGCGTCGGTGTCGAAGACCGGGCGTTGTGTGATCGTCCATGAAGGGCCGCGAACGTGCGGCGTCGCGGCGGAGATCATCGCCCGCATCAATGAGCACGCGTTCGAGTACCTCGAAGCGCCGGTCCGCCGCATCACGGGATATGACATTCATTTCCCGTACTTCCAGGCCGAGCAGCATTACCTGCCCGACCCCGAGACGATCGTCGAGGGCGTGCAGCAGACGCTTGCGTGGGAGTAAGCCGCCTCCCGCCGTGGGGGCGGTCGCAGAGGCGACGTACAATCACGATATGGCGGTTCAGACGTCCATTCTCGATTCCGAGGCCGACGGCGACATCGCCGAAGAGGTTCTACCGGACGGCGTGCGATATGTCCTGCCGCTTCGCGATCCGCCGTTGCGATGGCGGCTGTTCGGATTGGGATTGATCGTCCTCGGGCTGATCTTCGTCGCGGGGGCGGTCTCGCTCGTGTCCGTCGCGATCAACAGCATTGCCGCGACGTGGGTCAGCGTGCTGCTGATCGCCATCGCCGGCCTTCTCGTCATCGCGGCGATTCCGATGGTCTGGACCGGCATTGCGGAATGGCACGGGCGGCAGTTCGTCGAACTGCTCCCCGGCCGGCTCGACGTGGTTCACTGCGCCGGGCCGCTGCGATGGCGTCGCCGCCACCGGATGGCGACGATGCAGCGGCTGATCATTTACGACCACAGCCGGGACAGCGAAGGCCGGCAGGTCATCAGCGGATATCTTGCCAGCGTCGCGTTCCGGCTCGAAGTCGACAAGGAGAAAGACGTTCGCCGCCCGCTCGTCAGCTGGTACCCCAAGCCGATCATCCAGGAACTGGCTGACCGCCTTGCTGAACGGACCGACCTGCCGGTGATGCACGTCGGCACAGCGCCGGCTACACCCGCCCCGGACACGCCCGCTCCGGAAAAGCCTGAGCACTCCCGCATCACAGAGCAGGACCAGGGCGATCAACTGACGATCCTCGTCCCCGCGATTCCGCTGTTTGCATGGCGCGGCGGGATGTCGGTCATGGGCATCGTGTTCAGCGGCCTCGGGGCGGGCGCAGCCGGGCTGTTCTTCTATTCATGGCTGCTCGGCGGCGGACTGAGCAGCGTGTTCACTTGGGTCGTTCTGTTGCTCACCATCCCCGCAGTCGGCAACTGGTCGACCCTGCTCGTCGAACGCATCGCCCAGAAGGAGACGTACTTTGACATCGTCGGCGACACGCTGCTGATCACCTCGCGACGGTGGCGGGAAATCCACCAGCATCAGTGGCGAAGGAACGAAATCGAACGGATCCGCTGCGGCAGCAGTCGATTCAAGGTGGATGACAAACCGGCGTCCCAACTTGAGATCACCCTGCACACCGGTGATTCGGTGACGATGCTGACCGGCCGGGACAACGCCGAACTGCACTGGCTCGCATGGCGGCTGAACAATCTGCTTCATCTGCCGGATGCGCCGCAGGCCGACTCGGGGGACCAGCACATCCGGTCAACCGCGCCGGACGCTGAGCGTCATCGGCAAACCCCTGCCGCGGACCCGGCGTAGCGTCACGTTCAAACGCCGGCGGTTCATCGGCCGGTATGCACCCCGCCCCCCGGTGCATGCATGATCGAGTATCATCGCGGCAGCGAAACGTACGCCGGCGTGGGTTCCCTGGAGAGGAGGCGCGGCCCGATGTCCATGCAGTTCCGCCTGCCGGATCTTGGTGAAGGCGTCAAGGAAGGCCAGGTCATCAAGGTGCTCGTCAAGCCGGGCGACGCGGTCATGGAAGACCAGCCGTTGATGGAAGTCGAGACGGACAAGGCCGCCGTCGAGATACCCTCGCCCTACGCCGCGACGATCACGAAGATCCACGCTGAAGAAGGCCGGCTCGTCTACGTCGGCGACGTGATGTTCGAATTCGAATCAGCCGATGCGGTCGGCTCGCCATCGCAGACCGGTTCAGCAAAGCAGGCGTCATCGCCTTCGGCTGAGGCAAACGCGGATCGTCCGCCGACCGGCGCATCCGGCACCCCCGGGGGCAGGGACGTGACCGTGACGGCCGCCCCACCCCGCCATGGACGCCGCAAGCCCGCCTCGCCGGCCGTGCGCAAGCTTGCCCGGCGGCTCGGTATCGACCTGCAACAGGTCGAAGGATCCGGCCCCGGCGGGCGCGTGACCCGCGCGGACGTTGAGTCGGCTGGGCAGCACGGCGGATCGACCGCTTCGCCCCCGGCGGCAACGTCTACCGCCCCGTCCGACCCGGTTGCCGCCCCCGCCCCCCCTGCCGCCATGCAGGACATCGAAGGCGAAGCCGACCAGGACCAGCACGGGCCGATCGTTCGCCAGCCGCTGACGCAGGCGCGAAAAACCATTGCCGGCAACATGGCCCAGGCGTGGTCGAGCATTCCACACGTCACCGACTCGGACGACGCGGACGTCACCGACCTCGACACGCTGCGGCGCGGATACGCGGCCCCGGAGAACGGCGGGCGAAAGGTCACGATGCTCGCCTTCGTCGTCCGCGCTGTCGCCCGAGCGCTGCGCGCGCATCCGGTCTTCAACGCGCACTTCGACGAAAGCCGCCAGCAGATCGTCTACAAGAAATACATCAACATCGCTGTGGGCGTGCATACCGAACGCGGCCTCGTCGCGCCGGTGATTCGCGGCGCCGACCGACTCGGCGTCATACAGATCGCCGACGAACTCGACCGGCTCTCCGAGCAGGCGCGGACCGGCTCGTTCGCCATCAGCGACACGCGCGGCGGGACGTACACGATCTCCAACGCCGGGGCGTTTGGCGGCAGCCACTACTCGACGCCGATCATCACGCCCGGGCAGGCGGCGGTGCTGGCGATCGGGCGGTCGCGGCGCATGCCGTGGGTCGTCGGCGATGCGATCACTCCCCGGCTCATCATGCCGCTGAGCCATTCGTTCGATCATCGCCTCGCCGACGGCGGCGAAGAGATCACCTTCCTGCAGACGATCATCGGCGCGCTGGAAAACCCGGCGCGGATGCTCCTCTGACACGTTCACGCTCCGCCCGACCGTTCATCCGGGCGCATCCGGGCGGGGCGCAGCACTTCAGCACGCGGAGTTGACGCATGGTTGTCGGCGAATTCACTCAGGAAACGCAGCTCGCGGTCATCGGAGGCGGACCGGCCGGGTACACCGCCGCGTTCCGCGCCGCCGAACTCGGCATGTCAACCGTCATCATCGATCCGCGCGATTCACTCGGCGGCATTTGTCTGCATGAAGGATGCGTGCCGAGCAAGACACTCGCCGGCATCGCCCAGGCCATCCGGCTAAGCCGGGC
>SLJD01000223.1 GCA_007135295.1 Phycisphaerales bacterium | reverse complement strand
CTGCACCGCAGCCATGAGCATGTTCTCCGTCGCCATGAACGGCAGTTCCGCCATCAGGTTCGCCCGGATCGTCCGGTCATAGACCACCAGCCCGCTGCACACGTTCGCCATAATGTCCAGCACGCCGTCAAGCGCGAGAAACGCCTCGGGCTGGGCGAGCCGCCGGTTCGCCGAGTCGTCGAGCGTCCGCTCAAACCACTGCGTCGCCGCCGTGTTCAGCGGGTTCTGCGCCAGCGACATGACGAACCGCGCGATCCCGCACGCCCGCTCGCTGCGCATCGGGTTGCGTTTGTACGGCATCGCGGACGAACCGATCTGTGACCGTTCGAATGGCTCCTCGACCTCCTTGCGATTCGCCAGCAGCCGCAGGTCCGTCGCGCAGCGATGCACGGCCGCAGCGGCGACGGCCAGCGTGCTGAGCACCTGCGCGTCGACAAGCCGGGGGTACGTCTGCCCGACGACGCTGAACCGCCCGTCGGCCGGCCAGTCCAGTTTCTCGGCGACCAGACGGTCAAGTTGCTCGACCTTCTGCGCGTCGCCGTCGAACAGCGCGAGGAACGACGCCTGCGTTCCCGTTGCGCCCTTGACGCCCTTGAACCGCAGCGTGTCGAGCCGGTATTCAATTTCCTCGAGCGCCAGCGCGAAGTCGTACGCCCACAGCGTGGCCCGCTTGCCGACCGTCGTCGGCTGGGCCGGCTGGTAATGCGTAAAGCCGAGCGTCGGCAGGTCGCGGTACTCGATCGCGAAGGTGCCGAGCGCATCGATCACTTGCGCGAGCTTGGTGGCGAGCAGTTGCAGCGACTCCCGGACGATGATGAGGTCCGTGTTGCAGCCGACGTCCTGGCTCGTCGCGCCGAGGTGAATGATCGGCCGGGCGGTCGGCGCCACGTCGCCGAGCGTGTGCACGTGAGCCATCACGTCATGCCGCAGTGATTTTTCGTACTCGGCCGCCTTGTCGAAGTCGATGTCGTCGAGGTGGTCTCGAAGCTCGGCGATCTGCTCGTCGGTGATTTCGAGGCCGAGTTGCTGCTGGGCTTCGGCGAGGGCGAGCCAGATCCGCCGCCACGTCGAGAACTTGCGCTGCGGCGACCAGATCGCGCGCATCGCCGCCGAGGCGTACCGTGATTCCAGAGGCGATTCGTAACTGTCGCGGCGATGGCCGCCGCCCTGCTCATGGTTCGATGTCATCACCGGCCCAGTGTACCCCCGGACGAATGCCGGCGTTTTCCGTCGCAGCCGGGTCGGTGGCTGGCTCGGCGACCGGTTCGGCGGCTGGCTCGGCGGCCGGCTCGGCTGTCGCTTCGGTCGCGCGGCGCGTCGCCCGGGCGTAGAGCAGCACGTTGGCGAGCAGATCCCGCGCATCGGCCGGGGCGTAGCCGACCACCCCCCACGCCGGCTGGTCGAGCAGGCCGTGCGTCAGGTCGACGGTGCTGACGATCACGCGGAACCGCCCGTCGATCCGCAGGCCGCGCAGGCCCGGCCGCGTCCGCCGCGTACCGAACCGCTCCGCCGCCGCCGGCCGGTACGTCACCTCGCGCAGATCCACCGCGCCGGCCAGTCCCTCACCGGTCACGACGCCGCTCGTGACCATCGACACGCTCAGCGTGCGGAACCACGTGACAGCGTTCTGCTCGATCGATGCGGCGAAGTCGCCGAGGCCCGCGACGCTCTCAAAAACCACGGTCCCCCCGTTTTCAACGAACCGCTGGACCGCCTGCCGCTCAGCGGCGCTGAGATCACTGCGGTCCACGCCGCTGACGAGAACAACGTCCGCCGGCGGGTCGGCCCGGTCGATCGCATCCAATGGCTCGACGCCGACGTCGACGGGCAGTTGCCGCCGGTCGGCCATGGCCTCAGCGAAGACATCGAGCGCGCCCGGCTCGGGGTTCCACCGGCCGTCATGCGCGGCGCGGACGAGTCGGAGCGGCGGCTCGAACGCCTCGCCGTCAGACGAATCCTCATCGCCCGGGCCGGCATCACCCGGGGCATCATCGCGGACGTAATCATCGCCGTAACCGTGCGCTGCGAGACGCGGCCGCAGGGCCTGCTGCTCCGATGCGTAGAGGTAGACGTTGGCCGCGGTGCGGTAGATCGATTCGCGTTCGGTTCGCCGCTGCTGAAACACCGGGCCGAAGTCGTCGTTCGGCGCGATGATGATCAGCTCGCGCACGCCGTTGGACAGCCCGCGCAGGACCGGGCGGTTCGTCTCGATCGGCCAGTGCAGGGTGTACGCGGGGTGATCGTCCGGCAGCGTCCTCCACCGGCCGTCAGGCGCCAGCACCCGGCCAAGGCGTTCGATGGATCGAGTCAGCGCCCCGCCGCCCTCGTCCATCGCGAAGATCATCCCGCCGCGGTCGAGGTACTCGCCGATCCGCTGCAACTCGTCGATCGCGGGCCGGCTGTCGCGCGGGTCCAGCGCAGCGCCGCCGCCGTCATCGTCGAGGTGATCGCGAAGCACCTGATCGTGCTGCCGCAGCCAGTCCGGCGGCTGATCGCCGGCGATCACGAGCATCGCGGCGTCGAGCCACTCCGCCACCGGCCGCCGCGGATCGATGACCTGCCAGTTGATGTCCGTCACGCCCGTCCGCCGCATCCACCCGGTGAAGTTCGCGACGTCGCGCGGCCGATTGTTCCAGCCGGTCTCGCTGTGCTGGAGTTTGTTGATCGCCACCGGCACGCGGCCGCGGCTGAGAAAGAGCAGGGTGAACGCGAGATCGCGGTTTCGGACGGCCCGGCCCCGGCCGGCGGTGCGGGTTCGCTCGCGGACGGTGTACGCCCCGTCGCCGCCGCGATCGCAGAAGCGGCTGATGAGTTCCGCCGCCCCGAGCCGGAACCAGTCGCGGCCGGCGAAGTGCTTGCGCCCGCTCGTCAGGCCGACGCGTTCGAGGTTGTACATGTAATAGGTGTAGTACCGGTTCTGGCCGGGGTTCGAATCGACGGCCAGGTTCTCGCCGAGCCATTCGAGACCGCGCTCGATCGCCTGTTCGTGCGGGGCGTCGTTCGACCGCCGGCGCAGGTCGACAGACGCCCGGCTGTGCAGCAGATCCTGGGTCATGAACATCGTCATGAGCCCGGCGGTGGTCATCGATCCGGTCGACGGCCCGTGCCCCTGGTAGTTCCACCCGCCGTCGGCGACCTGGGCGCGGAGGAACTGCCGCTCCATGCGCCGCCAGATCCGATCGGGCACGTCGACGCCGCGCCGGGCCGCTTCCCACAGCGCCATCGCGCCGTACTGCGCGATGGAGTGATCGACGCGCTGCGTCTGCGGGTTGCCGCGGTAATCCCACCCGCCGACCGCCGGGCTGAAGCGGTCGATCAGCCACTGCGCATCGCGCTCAAGATGCTCGCGGAACCGCGGCGGAAGCTGCGCCCACACCGCCGCCCGCATGGCGACGGCGTACGCCCCGTCCGGCTCGGCGGATTCGAGGTACGCGATCGCCGGGGCGAGGCGCGGCGACTGGTACGACTCGCCGGCGTGCAGCAGCGCGAGCACGACCAGCGCCGTATGCCCGACGGCCTGCGGCGATTCGCCGCGAATCGGCTCGGCCGGTTCCCAGAACCGCTGCGGATGTGCGCGGTCGTAGAGTTCTTCGACGATCGCATCGATCGCGCGGCGCACGTGCGCATCGCGCAGGTCGTCAGCGTCGATCACCGCGTCCGCCGATGCTTCAGCCGGACCCGTGACCATCGCGGCGGTCACGGCGGCGGTCACGGCGGCCCACACCATGGCCAGTCGCCACGGCAGGCATGGCATGCGCTGGCGCCCGCGGCGCATGGCGGTCTCGCGTTCGGTTCTCCCCATGAGATGTCTTCCCCATCACGCACACGCCGGCGTCAGCCGGCCAAGGTCTCCCGTTGTCGTTTCGCCGGTTCCATCCCCGCCATCCCCGTCAGCCCCGCCGGCCAGTTCAGCTCACGGCATGAGGTACATCGCCCGCGGCGATGTGAGTTCGGTGACGCCATCGCGCAAATCCGTCCAGTTGCTCTGCGCGATCGGTGTCTGGGACGAGCCGCGCATCACGTCGATCTGCCCGAAGCCGAACAGCCGCGCCGGCTTGGTCAGCACATCGACGTTGCCCCGCCCGGCCATGATGCCGGCGAGCTGCTCGGCCTCGGCGATCGCGTGGTCGAGGTAGCCCACCGAGTCAACCAGCCCGTTCGCCGCCGCCTGCCGGGCGGTGAAGACCGAGCCGTCGGCGAGTTCGCGGATGTCGTCCGGGTCGGCGATGACGTGGCTGCGGCCGTCGATCACGCGCCGGGTGAAGGTGTCGTGCGCGTCGTCGAGAATCGTCAGGAACCGTTCCCGGTCGCGCGACGTCCACTCGCGGAACGGGCTGCCGAGGTCTTTCTCCGGCGAATCGGTGGCAACGATCGTCACCGGCTCGACGCCGACTTTGTCCATCATCTGTTCGACGCGGAAGCTCTGCATGACCACGCCGATGCTGCCGGTCAGCCCCGTCTCTTCCATGACGATCGCATCGGCCCCGCAGGAGACGTAATACCCGCCGGACGTCGCCATGCCCCCGTAACTCGCGACGACCGGCAGGCCGGCCGCCTGCAGGCGCTCGACCTGATACCAGATCTGATCCGACGCCGAGACGCCGCCGCCCGGCGAATCGACGCGAAGGACGATCGCTTCATAGCCGTGCTGCAGGGCGTGGTCCGCCGCCCGCCGGACGAACCGCGACAGGTCGTCGCCGATGACGCCGGTGACGGGGATGATCGCGACGTCGCCGCCCGGCCCCGCGCGGTACGTCTGCGTGAGCACGTACCGCTCGAACTGCGTGCCCATCGACGCCGCCACACCAAGGCCGATCCCCAGCAGCAGCGCGAACCCGAGCAGCAGCAGACCCGCCGCGAAGCCGAACGCCATGCGCAGCCCGCCCGGCCGGGCGGTGACGTGCACAAGATGCCGGGTCATCGGCGAGGGCGGCGGACCGTTGCCGCGCTCCGGCGGCGGGCCGCCGGAATTCGAGGCGCCGGAGCCGGAGCCGGAGCCGGAAT
>SLJD01000134.1 GCA_007135295.1 Phycisphaerales bacterium | reverse complement strand
CTGACCGGCGACGGGGAGAAGCTCGCCGCCGCCGCCCGGCAGCGGCACCGCATCGTCGAGGCGTTTCTGCAGGCGATCGGCGTGCCGGACGACCACGCCCGGCGGGACGCGGAAGGCATTGAACACCATGTCGGCGATGTCACGCTCGACTGCATGGCGCAGTTCCTCAACCAGGCCGCGCCGGATGATTCGCCACCGCAACATCCGGCTGATCCACCATCCGAACCATCAACGGATCAGTGAAACCCTACAGGGAAGGTACAGACCGATGCATTATCGAACACGACTCACGTTCCGTTCCGCGATGGCCACGTTGCTCTGCACGCTGTTCGCCGCGGCCGTGATCACTGTTGCGCCGGGCTGCACGAACGATGAGAGCGGTACGGTGCGCGTCGTCGCGACGACGGGGATGATCGGCGACACGATCCGCGAAGTCGCCGGCGAAGCCGTCGACGTTCACGTGCTCATGGGCCCCGGCGTCGATCCGCACCTCTACCGGCCGACGCGGCGGGACATGCGGGCGATGCTCGACGCCGACGCCGTCTTCGCCAACGGCCACGACCTCGAAGGCCGCATGGGCCAGACGTTTCGCGACGTTCGGGAGGCCGGCAAGCCGGTCGTCTTCGTCGCCGAGGAACTTGACGAGGACGCGCTGCTCCGCCCGGCTGAGTTCGAAGGCGCGTTCGACCCGCACGTCTGGATGGACCCCGGCCGGTGGCAGGACGTGACGACCATCATCGCCGACGCCCTCGCCGACCTCGATCCCGCCAGCGCATCCGCGTATGAGACGAACGCCAGCGCGTACGTCGAACAGCTTGATGACCTCGACGCGTACGCCCGCGAAGCGTTCGAGACCATCCCGGAGAACCGGCGGGTGCTCGTCACCGCCCACGACGCGTTCCACTACCTTGCCGACGCGTACGGCGTTGACGTGCTCGGCATTCAGGGGATCAGCACCGATTCGGAAGCGGGGCTGCGACGGATTGAGCAACTCGTCGACCGGCTTGTCGATGATGACATTCCGGTTGTGTTCGCGGAAACAAGCGTCGCCGACAAGCACGTGCGCTCACTGATCGACGGCGCGCGCGCCCGCGACCACGATGTGCGCATCGGCGGGACGCTTTTCTCCGACGCCATGGGCTCTGCCGGAACGTACGAGGGCACGTACATCGGCATGATCGACCACAACGTCACGACGATCGTGCGCGGTCTCGGCGGCCAGGCGCCGGCGCGGGGCATGAACGGTCAACTCGAAGAACCGGACGGCGACGACACGTGACCGCGGCATGGTTCGCTGCGGCGCCGGACCCGGAAGGTGTGGAACAGCGGCGGAGCGACGGATTGCGAAACGCGCATGCAACACGCGGGAAGGCGGGCGCCTGACGATGAACGACCGTCCGGACAGCAGAGACGCCCGAAAAGCCGCGGAAGCGCCGCTCGGCCCGGAGCATTCGCCGCTCTCCCCGCTGTCGGTGCACAACATGACCGTCGCCTACCACCGCCGGCCGGTGCTGTGGGACATCGACTACGACGCGCCGGAAGGGGGTCTGATCGCGATCGTCGGGCCGAACGGGGCCGGCAAGAGCACCCTCATCAAAGCTGCGCTCGATCTCGTCCCGCGCGCCTCGGGCGAGGTGCGGATCTTCGGCCGGCCGTACCGTCAGCAGCGGCGCCTGGTCGGCTACGTCCCGCAGCGCGAAACCGTGGACTGGGACTTTCCCGTCACCGCGCTCGACGTCGTGACGATGGGCCGGTACGGGCGGATCGGGTGGCTGCGGCCGATCTCACGCGCCCACCGCCGGGCGGCGCAGGTCTTCCTCGAACAGGTCGGCATGGGCGAGTTCGCAGACCGGCAGATCAGCCGGCTGTCCGGCGGGCAGCAGCAGCGCGTCTTCCTCGCCCGGGCGCTCGCCCAGGAAGCGGAGTTGTACTTCATGGACGAGCCGCTCGCCGGCGTCGACGCCACCACCGAGCGCACCATCATCGACATTCTGCGGTCCATCCGCGCCGACGGCCGCACCTGCATCGTCGTGCACCATGACCTGCAGACGGTGCGGCAGTATTTCGATCATGTCGTGCTGCTCAACGGACGCATCGTCGCCGCCGGCCCCGTCAGCGAGGTGTTCACCGAAGAGAACCTCGCCCGGACGTACGGCGGCAAACTGACCCTGCTTGAGGAAGCCGGCCAGGCCCTCGCCCATGGCCGGGTCACCGGCGAACCGAACGATGACGCCTGAAGGACCGGCGATCGTGTGGATGATGCTCGCTTCAACCGGTGCGACGGCCGGCGCGATGCTCGACACTTCGGAGTGGCTCGGGCCGTTCGGGCGCGCGCTGTTCTTCGCCGGGCCGTACAACACGCGCATCGTCGTCGCGGGGACGGTGCTGCTCGGCATCGCGAGCGGGCTTCTCGGCACGTTTCTGCTGCTGCGCAAACGTTCGCTGCTCTCCGATGCGCTCGGCCACGCGGCCCTGCCGGGCGTCTGCGCGGGGTTTCTCATCGGCGTGTGGCTGTTCGGCGACGGCCGATCGCTCGCCGTGCTGCTGCCCGGGGCGGCGGTGTTCGGCCTGCTCGGGGCGGCGGCGGTGCAGGTGCTGACCACCCTGCCGCGCGTCCGCGAGGACGCAGCCATCGGCGTGGTGCTGAGCGTCTTCTTCGCGGCGGGGATCGTCATGCTTGGCGTGATACAGACCATGGACGGCGGCGGGCAGGCGGGCCTCGACCGGCTGATCTTCGGGCAGGCGGCGACGATGTCCGCTGGCGAAGTCCGCGCAATGGGCATCGCGGCAATTCTGACCGCTGGGCTGTGCGTGATCGGGTTTCGGCAGATGCGGCTGCTGTGTTTCGATCCGGCGTTTGCGCGAAGTCTCGGCTGGTCGACGACGGCGCTGGACGGCGTGCTGCTCGCCGGGGCGGTCGCGGTGGTGACGGTCGGGCTGTACGCGGTCGGGGCGATTCTCATCGTGGCGCTGCTCATCATCCCGCCGGCCGCCGCCCGGTTCTGGACCGACCGGCTCGGGACGATGCTCGTCATCGCAGCGGGGATCGGCGGATTCGGGGCGTGGGTCGGCACGGCGTGGTCGGCGGTGGCGGTCGACCTGCCGACGGGGCCGGCCATCGTGGTCGTCTGCGGCGGCGCGTTCGCGGTGAGCATGCTCGCCGCCCCGCCGCGCGGCGTGCTCGCGGCCGCATGGCGGCGGCGGACGATGCAGCGGCGCATGGCTCGCCAGCACCTGCTCCGGGCGATGTACGAAACGGGCGAAGTGCGCGGCGCCGCGGACGAACCGATCGATCTCGAAACCCTGCGCATCCGGCGTGGCTGGTCAAAGCGCGACCTCGCCCGGGCACTGCGCGAAACGAAGCGGCAGGGCGACGTACAGGCCGATGCGGAAGGGTGGCGGCTGACCGACGCCGGCTTCGCCGCCGCCCGCGCCCAGACCCGGCGCCACCGCCTCTGGGAGCACTTCCTCGCCAGTCACGCCGAGATCGACACGAGCCACGTCGACCGCGGCGCCGATGACATCGAGCACGTCCTCGGCCGGGCGATGGTCGATGAACTGGAAGCCGACCTGAAAAGTCGCGGCGTGCTGGCGCAGCGTGGCGATGTGCCCGATTCACCGCACCGCCTGGACGACAATGGACCGGGGACCAATTCGGGCGACGATCCGCCGGGGAGCTGGCCGCGATGAACACGGCGGTGTTTCTCCAACTCGACCTGCCGGTGCTGCTCGCGGGCGTGCTCGCGTCGGTGGCGTGCAGCGTGGTGGGGTGTTTTCTTGTTCTCCGCCGGATGGCTCTCATGGGCGACGCGATCAGCCACGCCGTCCTGCCGGGCATCGTGCTGGCGTTTCTCATGACGCAGACGATGCACGGCCCGCCGATGTTCATCGGCTGCGCAATCATCGGCGTCGTGACCGCGCTGCTGACGGAGGTCATTCACCGCGTCGGCCGGGTTGAGTCGAACGCGTCAATGGGCGTGGTGTTCACGGTGCTGTTCGCGATCGGGGTGATATTGATCGAGCGATACGCCGGCCGGGCGGTGCACCTCGACGCGGATGTCGTGCTGTACGGCGCGATGGAGACCGCGATCTGGCCGACCGCGCCGGACACGTGGGCGGGGTTGCTGGAGCCGGGCGCCTGGACGGGCTTTCCCTCGCAGGTCATCACGCTGGCGCTGATGGCGGCGTTCAACATCGCGTTCGTGACGGTCCTGTTCAAGGAACTGCGGATTACGGCGTTTGATCCCGGCCTCGCCGCCGCCCAGGGCATCAGCCCGACGGTCATGCACTACGCGCTGATGACGGTGGTGGCGATGACGACGGTCGCCGCGTTCGAAGCGGTCGGGTCGATCCTCGTCGTCGCGATGCTCATCGTGCCGGGGTTGATCGGCTCGCTGCTTGCTGACCGGCTCGGGCCGATGCTCGTCGTCGCAGCGGTCTCGGCGGCGGTCATCGCCACGGGGGGATACGCCGTCTCAGCCGCGGCGTCGCTCAACGCGGCGGGGACGATCGGCGTGATGCTCGGCGTGGGGCTTGTCGTCGTCGGGCTGGTCGCGCCGCAGCACGGGTGGATCAGCCGGGCGTGGCAGCGGATGACGATCGGAGCCGCCGTCGCGCGCGAGGACGGCCTCGGCCTGCTCTATCGGCTGTCGGAATCGGGCGGCGATGCGCCCGTGCCGACCGAACGCTTTGACGCCCTGATGAAAACGATCGGCCTCAGCCGCCCGGCCCGGGCGATCGCGCTGCGGCAACTTGTTCAGGCCGGCGAGGTGCAGCGCGATGGCGACGGCCTGCGGCTGACCGAACGCGGTCGGCGGGAAGCGGCCCGGCTCGTCCGCGTCCACCGCTTGTGGGAGAGTTATCTCGTCGAAGAACTCGACCTGCGGCCCGATCACGTGCACCGCTCGGCGATGCAACTCGAGCACGTCACCGATGAGCGCATGCGCCGGCGACTCGCCGAGTACGCCCGCGAGCCAACGACCGACCCCCACGGCCGATCCATCCCT
>SLJD01000155.1 GCA_007135295.1 Phycisphaerales bacterium | reverse complement strand
TGGCGTTGTCTTCATCTGGATCCGTCGTGCAGTTGTAGGAATAGGCGACACACGCATCCGGAACCTGTCCAACATGGCATGCATCATAAAGGCAATCGCACGCCGAAGACGGGAAATCCCCATCGCTCGGACAGCGGTCGATCACTGCAACGCATGACCCGATGTGCGGTGTGTACTCGACTTCGCCTTCCTCCTCCTCGCTTTCCTCCTCCTCATCCTTCTCCTCAACCTGACAGCAATCTCCGAGCATTGTGATGCATGTCAGCGGATCAATGGGCACTTCGTGCATGAGTTCGGCTGCCAATTCCCCGACGTAGTAGACAGTGTGCACGTCGCCACCATTCAGCAGAGCGATTGCGGCTTCTCCGTCATACAACTTATACACACTGATGTCATCGAACTGCTCAAGAGCGATGGAAGAATCAAACGTTCGGAGCGCGTCTTCCGGGGCGAGATTCAAAGCGTCACGTTCGGAGCGGCTGAGAAAGGATGGATCATTGTCTCCAAAGCTGATTCCACGATCGTGAACAGATGGCGGCAACGCGACAGACCACAAGTCATTCGCCGAGTTGCGCTCAAACTCAAGCAGTGTGGTGCTTCCAAATGTGTCCGTCAACTCAAGTACAAGTGCGCCTTCCGTTTCATAGAGAACTGTTGCATCTGCAGGGGTCGCCTCTGTGCTTGAGGTCAGTCCTGAGCCGACACCCACAGCCATCGCAAGGAGTACGGTTCCTGACACTCCGGCTCTGGCTTTGTTCATGCAGTGATTGTTGTTCGTTGACACGTTCGGGGTCCTTTCGCTGAAAAAAGAGGGTTGTCCAATTACTACGACTCCTTGGACGAGAGTTGTGTTCGATTCGTGGTTCCGGCAACCAGTTGACAATGCTGGTCATGGCTCATAATAATGAGTTGCATCATGACCGATGCTACTGGCGTCCTTGGCCTCACATATGGGGAACGCTTGGAGACCAAGATATGGGTCACGATTTTACGGATTCATCAGTTTTCCGGGCCGGCAACAGCAATGATCGACGAGAGCTTCAGGAGCGGATCGAATTCATTGAACGGCGGGTCAGGAGGCGACTTCGGAGGACGGCGTGGATACTTTCCGATGGGCCATACGACCTCGATGACGTGATGTCTTCGGCACGGAGACGCATTGATGCTGCTGCAACGAGTCAGCAGCTCATTTTTCATAGCGAGCAGGAGTTTGAGGGATATGTAACGACTGTTGCGCGACGCGTTGCCTATGACGCGATCAGACGAAGACATCGGCAGCGAATGCTGCTTGAGCGGAGCGCAAGGGCGAAGGACTCATCGTCTTCCGCTCCCGAGATTTTCACAACGGGGCGGGGGGGGGGTGATAGAGTTTATTTTTGCCCACTTGGCCCCCGGTGAGCGGTCCGTCCTTGAGCAGTGGATCGCTGGGGTGTCGCATCGAAATATCGCCAAGCGGGAAGGAATCACGTACGAAGCGCATCGAAGCCGCTGGCGACGACTCTGGGCTCGTGTTTGCGAACTGGCTGAATCGTACGAAGGATAAGAGCATGCGGCGGATTGTCGCAGAAGGAGCGAAGTCCGACGGTTGCATGCGGGACCGTTTGGCTCGAGAGATAGGGGGTTCGACGCGCTGCGGCGCTCCGCCGGCCCGTGATCGGGCGTACAGTCACGGTCGTGCGCCAGCGCGATGGTGAACAGGGTGAGTCCGGACTCCGCGATCCGGCACGCGGCGAGCCGGGGTGGTGCGGGGCCATTCTCACCGGCGCTGTGGGCATCTTCGGCATGCGCGTGTTGGGCATGGATGTCACGATTTCCGTTCGCAGCACGCTCGTTGTCGGGAATCTTGTCGGCGGGGTGATCTTCGGCATCGGGATGGCCGTCCTCGGCTATTGCCCCGGAACCGCGATGGGGGCGGCCGGTGACGGGTCGCGTCATGCGGTCTTCGGCATCCTCGGCGGCATCGTCGGCGCGGGGCTCTACGCGGAGTCCTACCCGTTCATCGGCGCCCGATTCGTTGAATCGGTGGATCTCGGCCAGGTCACTCTTGCCAGCGCCGCCGACATCTCCCCATGGTGGGTGATCATGATCATGGCGATCATTGCCGTCGTCGGTTTCCTGTTGCTTGAACGGTGGGAACGCAGCCGGTCGTCCGCCGGGGCGACGGAATCATCTGACGTGTCGCCGTCGTAGGCCCCATCAATCCCCCTTGGTCCCGGGCGGATCCCGGGTAGATCTCCGGTGAACCAGTAAAGCTGGCGGTAGGGGGGCTGGCAGCGGGAGCAACACGCGGATCATCAGCCTCGCACGTGCGGCAATGGTTGACAGGTCAGTGGGTCGAACCGAATCAGCGACCCGCCGGAAGATCGTGCTTTGGTCAGGATGAGGTCGGATGGCACGCGATGCGCCCCCGGCCGGCGAACAATGTCGCTTTGCCGCCCCCGGCGCGGCGTCTGTGCATGTGTCGCAACCCGGCCGTGTTGCTTGTGGTTACGAGCGGACCATGGCAGTGTCGAGCCACATTCGCCGCAATCGTCCTTGCGGCGGTTCAATCTGTTCCCGCCCATCGTCCGTAGAAGATCAATGATTTCGGGTTGCGAGCCGGAGGATGGCGGGAAGCAGAAATACAACGGCTGACCGTGGGGGGATGGGTGGGGGGATGGTGACTGTTCGGCACAAGCCGGCACTGTGCTCTTCGCCGAGCTGAATTGAGGAGGTGTGCTGCGGAAGGCACGAGTTGGAGAGAATGTCGTTCGAATTCAAATCACAGACGGTCAATCCGGATCAATGCGATGTCGCCGCTGCGCTGAAGCAGCAGGCGCAGGAGCGACCCGCGCAGGTCGCTTTCAGGCACCACGGTGAGCGTGGCGACGAAGCCGTGGTGACATACGCGGAGCTTGATCGCCGGGCGCGTGCGATTGCGGGAAGGCTGCAGAGTCTGAAGGTATCGGGTGACCCCGTATTGCTCGCGTACCCTGCGGGGCCGGATTTTGTCGCGGGACTGTTCGGCTGTCTTTATGCCGGCTGTATCGCTGTGCCGACCAGTCTGCCTTATCGCCGGCAGCGGCGCAGGCGGTTCCAGAGTGTCGTGCGCAATGCGGCTCCGACCGTCGCGTTGACGACGGAAGCGGGTCTCGCGTCGCTGGATTCCGGCAATAACGGGCATGTTGGTTCCGTGGATTCCATGTCGGTTGGCATGCAGTGGCTTGCCACCGACCGACTCGACAATCAGTGGAGTGAGCGGTGGGTCGCGCACGCAGCTGATCCGCAAGCGGTGGCTATGCTTCAGTACACCTCCGGATCGACGAGCGAACCCAGGGGAGTTGCGCTGAGCCACCGAAATCTGTTGCACAATGCGCAAGCCATTTACCGGGAATTTACGTTCGGCTCGGGGAAGCCGAACTCGGCCGGCACGGCAGTCTTCTGGCTGCCCACCTATCACGACATGGGGTTGATCGGGGGGATCATCGTACCGGTCTATGGAGCGGTGCCGATCGTCAGCATGTCGCCGGCGGCCTTTCTTCGGAATCCTCTGGTGTGGCTCGAGGCGATCAGTCGCCATAAGGCGGCGGTATCCGGGGGCCCGAACTTCGCATACGACCTTTGTGTCCGGAAGATCAGTGACGAAGCTCGGGCCAAACTTGATTTGTCGAGCTGGCGACTTGCATTCGTCGGCGCCGAGCCGGTGCATGCCGGGACGCTGGAGCGCTTTGCGGAAAGATTCGGCCCGTGCGGGTTCCGGGCGGGGTCGTTCTATCCGTGCTATGGCCTTGCCGAAGCGACACTCATGGTCAGTGGAGCGGAGCGGGGCGAGGGGCCCTGGACGCACACGGACCCTGCCAGCGGCGTTCGTCGTGTGAGCTGTGGTCGGCCGGTGGAGGGCACGCGCGTTGCCATCGTGGATCCGCAGAAGCGGGTGGAAGTGTCGGAGGGCAAAGTTGGAGAGATCTGGGTGTCCGGACCTTCGGTCGGTCAGGGTTACTGGCGCGACGCTGGCCGGACGGCCCGGATGTTCAGGGCCGATCTGTCCCCCGGGCCGGCAGTGGCGAGGACATACCATCGCGAAGTGCGGTCGGGCATGGCGAAGGAAGGCCCCTTCTTGCGCACCGGGGACCTGGGATTTATGCACAACGGGGAGCTGTTTATCACAGGCCGACGCGATGATGTGATGATCATCCGCGGGGTGAATCATTATCCTCAAGACATCGAAGCGACGGCTCGCGGCAGCCATCCGCTTCTTGAAGCTCAAGGCGGCGCGGCCTTCTCAGTCAGCCGTCCTGACAGCAATCGCTATGTTCTGTTGCATGAGGTGACGCGAAACGGCAAGCAAGACCTTGGCGCGGTGATAGATGCGGTATCTTCGGCCGTGCTGCAGGAGCATGACCTGGCGCTGGATGCTGTGGTGCTGGTCCGCGGGAATACGCTGCCCAGGACGTCAAGCGGCAAGATTCGTCGCCAGACCTGTCGCGATGCGTACCTTGCCGGGGACCTCTATATCCTGGACGAACGAGGCACCGGTATACGTGAATCGCCGAAGCGTGATGAGGCAGCAAAGCCGTCTCCACAGGAGAGAGGCCATTCAACAACGGCGATTGGCACCGTGTGCGAGCAAGCTCGCATTCTGAGCCGGCAGAACCTGTCAGAGGTGACGGCTCAGACGCCGGTCAATGCATTAGGGCTTGACTCGCTGCAGCGTGTGGAACTGCTGACCACGCTGGAGAAACGGTTTGGCCGGCGCCTTCCTCATGCATGCGAATATCGATCAGTGGGTGAACTGGCTGATGCAGTGCAGGCCCATCTTATCGATGGCCTGCCCACCACCGACGGTGCCAAAAGGTCGGCGGAGATTCTGTGCGAGGTGCCGCCAGGTCTCCTGCAACGGGGAACGGATGAAACAAGCCAGTTCCCCGAACTTGCCGAGCTGGATCGCCATGAGCGGATGCTTCGCGAGACGATTGGTGAAAACCCGTATTTCCGCATCGACGAAGGCGGGGCGGCGAAGCCGGGGCATG
>SLJD01000159.1 GCA_007135295.1 Phycisphaerales bacterium | reverse complement strand
GGATCGGTACATCGTGGACATGATCATTGTGGACGGCATCGCCCGGGTTCCGCGGTGGCTGGCGAAGATCTTCCAGCCGCTGCAGAACGGCGTGCTTCAGTCGTACGCGGTCTCCATGGCCGGCGGGGCGGCGCTGGTGGCGCTGCTCGTGCTGCTGATGCCTGACATTCTTCAATGGCTTTCCAGCATGGTGCAGGGAGGGGCAAGCTGATGGCGCCACTCTCCCTGATGCTGATCCCGCTGCTCGGCGCGGTGGCCGTCGTGCTTTCACCGGCCCGCCTCGCCCACTGGATCGCCCTGGCCGCGACCACGGTGACGTTCATCGTCAGCGTGATTCTGGCGGCGGCGTTCGGCGAATGGGGCGGCGACGGGTTCGGGCTCGTCTGGCAGGTGGCGTGGCTGGAGCAGTTCGGCGTGTCACTGAGTTTCGGGGCGGATTCGGTGTCGATGCTGCTCGTCCTGCTGACGACGCTCACCATGCCGCTCTGCGTGTGGGGGTCGTTCACGGCGATCACGGACCGCGTCAAGGAGTACTACGCGTGGCTGCTCGTTCTGGCGGCGGCGATGGCGGGGGTGTTTCTCGCCCGCGATCTGATCTTCTTCTACATCTGCTTTGAGTTCACGCTGATCCCGATGTTCTTCCTCATCGCCATCTACGGCGGGGCGAACCGGGATCGGGCGAGCACCAAGTTCTTTCTCTACACCTTTGCCGGATCGGTCATCGCGCTGGCCGGGCTGATCTACATCGCGTTCCGCCACGCCGGCCTGGCCGGTGAGTGGACGTTCGACATCGGCATGCTGACCGCGTTCGCCGCCTCGGAACTGTCCGCCGGCGAGCAGTCGTGGCTGCTGCTGGCGCTGATGATCGGGTTTGCGGTCAAGGTGCCGCTCTTCCCGGTCCACACCTGGCTGCCGCTGGCGCACACCGAAGCGCCGACGGCGGGATCGGTGATTCTCGCGGCGATTCTGCTCAAGCTCGGCACGTACGGCCTGTACCGCTTCGTGCTGCCGATGCTTCCCGAGGCGGTCGTCGCCTATGCCCCGTTCATCGCGGTGCTGGCGATCATCGGCATCCTCTACGCGGCGCTGATCTGCTGGGTCCAGTCGGACATCAAGAAGCTGATCGCGTATTCGTCAGTCAGCCACCTCGGCTTCTGCGTGCTCGGGCTGTTTGCGCTCAATCCGCTCGGCGTGCAGGGCTCGGTGCTGTACATGATCAATCACGGTCTGTCGACGGGCGCGCTGTTCTTCTGCATCGGCATGATCTACGAGCGGTTCCACACCCGGGACATGGACCGCATGAGCGGTCTGGCGAAGACAATGCCGGTCTGGGCGTTTTTCATGGTCTTCTTTACGCTCTCCTCGGTCGGTCTGCCGGGGCTCAACGGGTTCGTCAGCGAATTCCTCTGCCTCGTCGGCGCGTTCACCGCGACCGCGGACAATATCTCATACCCGGGCGTGCTCGGTCCCTGGTACGCGGCGTTTGCCGGGCTCGGCATGATCATCGCCGCGATGTACCTGCTCATCATGCTCGGCAAGGTGGTCTTCGGACCGGTGCGCGAGCCGTCGGTCGACCATGAGGGACACCATGCCTCGCTGCCGAAGGACCTGAGTGCGCGGGAGATCGGCATCCTGGTTCCACTGGCGATTCTGTGTCTGTATCTCGGTTTTCAGCCAAAGGTGCTGACTGATGCCATGGATGGATCGATCAAGACCGCCCTGTCGGCGTACCCGGCGGTGGTGGAGGAACACCATCGCCAGGAACTGGCCGAAGACAACGCCCCGGATGCCGAGATGATGACCTGGATGACACCTGCTCGCTTCGACGGCACGCTGCCTGATTTCGCTCTTGACCTTGGAGACGCGGCCGATGGTCGGTGAAAGCCCGATGATCGCCAAGCTCTGGTTCCTCCTGCCGGAGATCATCCTGTTCGTGGCGGCGGTCACCGTCTCGGTCATGGGGTTGTCGCCGAACCGGCGCCTACGCGATGCTGTGCCGGTTGTCGTGTGCCTGGCGCTCGGTGTCGCCATGGTCGCCACGCCGGTGATCTACGGCGGCGAGCGGGTTGATGAAACGTTGCTCATGCCGTGGCTCGGCCTGTACGTCAAGATGCTTGTCTGCGGTGTGGGGATCTTCCTGACGCTGCTGAGCATCAAGCTCATCGATCGCCGGATGGAAGAGGCGATCACGATGGGGCAGACGAAGTTCGATCCTCTGCGCGTCAACCGCGGGGAGTTTTTCGCCTTCATGCTGCTTTCGCTGATCGGCATCATGTTGTGTTCGACAGCGAATGATCTGATCTGGCTGTTCCTCGCGCTGGAGTTAACCTCGCTGCCGACGTACATCATGGTCGCGATGAGCCGGATGCGGCGAATGGGCCAGGAAGCGGCGATGAAGTATTTCTTCCTCGGCGCGATGTCGACGGCGGTGTTGCTCTATGGCTTCGCTCTGCTGTACGGTTCCGCGGGGACGATCATCCTGACGGAAATGGTTGACGTCTTCGCGGCCCAGGCGGCTGACGGCGGGATCAACACGCTCGGGCTGGTCGGCATGATCCTCGTCGTGCTCGGCCTGGCGTTCAAGCTGGCAGCCGCCCCGATGCACTTCTACGCCGCCGACGTCTATGAAGGAGCGGCGTCGCCGGTGACCGCGTTTCTCGCGTTCGCTCCGAAGGCTGCCGGCGTTCTTTCGCTGATTCTGGTATTGGCGACGATGGGGTGGTCGGGCCATTACGACTATGACCAGCCCGGCTTGCCGCAGCCGGTGCTCATCGTGCTGTGGATGGTCGCGGTGCTGACCATGACGCTGGGGAACATCGGCGCCCTGCTCCAGCGGTCGGCTAAGCGCGTCCTTGCGTACAGTTCCATTGCCCACAGCGGGTACCTGCTCATCGGCGTCATCGCCGGGCCGGAGTTCTTCGGCGTTCAGGCGGTGCTCTTCTACCTGCTCGCGTACGGCGTGATGAACACGGCGGCGTTCGGGGTGCTGGCGGCGCTTGAGCGACGGGGGACCGAGATCGAATCCATGGACGATCTGGTCGGCCTTCGGCATCGCCACCCGGCCATGGCGGTCGTCATGGCGGTTGCGGCGCTGTCGCTGATCGGCCTGCCGCCGCTGCTCGGGTTCTGGGGCAAGCTATACTTGTTCATCGCGGGCATCGAAGCCGGCCACGTTCCGTTAATCATCATCGCCGCCATCAACAGCGCCATCAGCGCGTGGTACTACCTTAAGCTCGCCGGCCTGCCGACGCTTTTCGACCCGACACCGCAGACCGAAACGATCGAAAATCGTCCGACGATCTGGCCCCGTGTCTCGGCAGTGGCCCTGGCGGTTCTGATAGTCGTGCTGCCGCTGCCGTACCTGATCGGCCAGATCGAGTCGCTCATTGCCCGATCAGCGGAGATCGAGGTTGTTGAGCGGGACGCATCCGGTCATCACGGTGATGCGGCCGCCCGGGATAAGCTGGCCCGGCGCGACTGACCTCTGTGGAAACAGTTAATTGTCCGATGGTCGGATCGGTGGCGAAGTTGATTCGGGCAGAAAAATGCTCCACCACGGTGAAGCGGCGGAGCAGCGATCACACTCACGTGTGTTGAACGTTTGGGAGCCGGGGGGCTTCAGGTGCTCGCGGCCGGGGTTGCCTTGGACTCGCCGGAGAGCGTCGTCTGCTGCAGAACGTAGCCGCTCAGCGCCGCAACCAGGACCAGCAGCGGGACGAGCAGTTCATTGACCTCGAGACTGTTCCGGACCGCGGTTTCCCATGCCGGGACGTGCAGCAGCAGCGAGATGCCGCCGAGCACCGCCATAGCCGCGCCACCGATCGACGTGAACATGACGATGACCTGGCGGAACAGCAGGAACGATGTCAGGCCGAATGCGATGAATCCCATTGCCGCCCCGGCGACGTGCGCATCGGGCGAACTGCTGAAGGCGGTCCAGACGTTGGCGCCGATCAATGCGCCCGTCAGGCCGCCGAAGATCGCCACCGCGTATCGCATAAGCGGCGTCGCGATGACGGCGCAGAGCAGCCCGAGAGCAGCGATGACGATCTGTGATTCGCCGAGGTACTGGCTCAGCATCCGGCCGAGAGCGAGCCCGCCGAACAAAGCGCAGACCACGATCACCGGCTTGTGCCAGCGGTAGCCGTTAAGGATGCAAAGCAGGCCGATGACCAGCAGCACCGACGCCCAGACCACGTGCAGACTGCTCAGCGTGCCCATCAATTCGGCGGGATGATTGAGAATGTCCATCCTCTGAACGAAGGCGTTCGCCAGTTCGATGGGGGTGGAGGATCGCCCGTCTTCAGCAACGAACAGCATCTGGTGGGTCATGACAGATCTCGCGATGGCAGGAATGGCCGCCGGCCTCGCCCGGATTCGCCGGCAAGACGCAGGCGGGCGACCAGAAATCAGCTATCGCGGTTTCTATCGGTCTGATTGGGGGTGGTCATCCACTGAACTCCGAGACCTATGAGAGAAATCGCCAACCACCATCCCATCCACGAAGGGGCGGACGCCGGCAGCCAGGGCTCTGATTCGATCCCGAACCGTTCAAGGAGAACATATGAACTGGCGAGAACGATCATTCCGCCGGCCAGTGCCGTCACCGTCGAGGCAGCGAACGTGACCGCGACCACGCCGATCAGGAATCCCAGCAGGGCCGCGACGACACCCGTCAGCAGGAGGGTCGGCCGCAACTCAGCCGGAATCGACTGCCAGACGGACTCGAACCGGTCGATCACGTGCCGGGCGGCGTCCTCCGCCCGCTGAATGTGATCGAGTCCGCCTTCAATGGGGAATTCGGGCATGCCTTCCAACTCGCCGTCTTCCTGCATCTGTCTGATTTTTTCAAGTTCCTCCGGATCAAGATCCTGGAGTTGATCGACCGGCAATTCGCGGGGTGCCGAGCGGCCATGCCGCAACAATTCCTCGAGCCAGTCCCGCACCGGGCCGGGCAGGTTCTCCCAGTCCTCGATTCCATCCGGGGATGAGTCGGCCGGCTCGTCCGGTTCATCCG
>SLJD01000218.1 GCA_007135295.1 Phycisphaerales bacterium | reverse complement strand
GGCGGCGGCCGGATCGACCGGCCCGTAATGCACGCGGCGGCGGGAGACGATCTCGATGCCGGAGAGCGACACCTTCTCAAAGGCCATCACGCGGGCGGAATCGCGGTCCCAGTGCGGCTCGCTGTAGCTCCGGTTGACGAGATGCTCAGCGAGGGGCTCGATCCACTGCGGTTGAATGGCAGCGACATGGCGGGCGTAAAGCCGCGTTGTTTCAACAAGCTCGCCGGCCATGACCCATTTCGGTTTGTCGTCGAACAGAACGGAGCCGGGGTGCAGGTGAAAGCGGATGTTGCGCGTGCCTTCATACTCGTACCCGTCACCGCGCCGGCCAATGTTGCTGAGAAGCCCGGCAAGCAGCGCGCGGTGCACATCATCGGGTTCAGCGGAACTGTGATTCGCCTTCATGCCGGCTTCGCGGGCGAGATCGCGCAACTGACGATGCACATCCATCCACTCCCGCACAGCGGTAAAGGAGACATACGTATGCTGACAGATGCGGCGCAATTGATTCCACGACGTTTTCGCTTTCTGATCGTGAATCCACTGCCAGAGGGCGTGCAGGGCAAGAAAGTCCGACGGGCCGCGGGCGATTCTGGCGTGGGCTTCGTCCGCCCGGCCGGGCGACTCCGCCGGACGCAGGCGCGGATCCTGGATCGAGAGGGCGGAGCAGATCACCAGCACTTCCGCAAGGCACCCCTCCTCAGCGCCGGCAAGCATCATCCGGCCGATGCGCGGGTCGACGGGCAGGCCGGCGAGCGTGCGGCCGACGTCGGTGAGTTCGCCACTTTCATCAATCGCGCTGAGTTCATGCAACGTGTGCAGGCCGTCCCGGATCATCGCCTGTTTCGGCGGGTCGACGAACGGGAACGACTCGATCTCGCCGAGTTTCAGGGCTTTCATCTGCAGAACGACGCTGGCGAGGTTCGTTCGCTGGATCTCGGGCTGCGTGAACGGGTCGCGCTGGTTGTAATCGTCTTCGGAATACAGGCGGATGCAGATGCCCGGGGCGATCCGGCCGCACCGCCCGGCACGCTGGTCGGCGGATGCCTGGGAGATCGGCTCGATCGGCAGTCGCTGGACGCGGCTCCGGGCGCTGTAGCGGCTGATCCGCGCCTCGCCGGGGTCGATCACGGCGGTGATGCCGGGAACGGTCAGCGACGTTTCCGCCACATTCGTCGCGATGACGATGCGGCGGTTGTGCCGCTGAGTAAAAATCTTCTGCTGCTCCGATGGCGGTAGGCGGGCGTAGAGCGGCAGGATGTCGACGGACTGGCCGGCCCGCTCAAACCGGCCGCGAAGCGTTCTGGCGGTTTCGCGAATTTCCCGCTCGCCGGATTCGAAGATGAGAATGTCGCCGGCCGTCTCGCTGATGAGTTCATCAACCGCGTTGGAGATGCCTTCGAGCCGACTCAAGTCGGCCTGGTCGGGCTCGTCCGCCCGGAGCGGACGGTATCGCACTTCGACCGGGTACGTGCGGCCGCTGACCTCGATGATCGGCGCATCGTTGAAATGCTCGCTGAACCGTTGCGGGTCGATCGTCGCGGATGTGATGATGACCTTAAGGTCTGGCCGCTTCGGCAGCAGGCGGCGGAGATAACCGAGCAGAAAGTCAATGTTGAGCGAACGCTCATGCGCTTCATCGATGATGAGTGTGTCGTACTGATCGAGGAAACGATCCCCCTGCGTCTCAGCGAGAAGAATGCCGTCGGTCATCACCTTGACGAGCGTGTCACGACTGGTCGAATCGCGGAAACGGATCTTGCTGGCGACGCGCTGCCCGCCGGGCGTGCGCAATTCCTCAGCGACGCGGGCGGCGACGGAGCGGGCAGCGATGCGGCGGGGCTGGGTGTGGCCGATCATCCCCGCCACGCCGCGACCGAGTTGCAGGCAGATCTTGGGCAGTTGCGTGGTCTTGCCCGACCCCGTCTCGCCGCACACAACGACGACCTGGTGGTCGCGTATGGCGTCGGCGATGCGCTCGCGCTGGTCGACCACGGGAAGATCCGCGGGATATTCGATCTGCTGCGGGACGGCGGCGGCACGTTGCTCGCGGCGTTCGACGGAGTCTCGGATTTTCTCGCTGAGTTCGCTGAGTTCGCGGTCGCGGCACCTCTGCTGTGGGCCGCGCTGCAGTCGCCGGATTGCGCGGCGCAGGCGATGGCGGTCGCGCGTCATGCACGCGTCGAGTTGACGTTCAAGATCTGCAAGCATGGAACGGAGAGGATAGCCGCCGCGTCCGCTCCGCGCTGCGATTCACGGCGAGCATGGGTTCGACATTCACTTCCCGGAACCCTTGGCGTTTGCCGGTCGGTCACTCGCCGCCGAGCGACAGCGATGCGTTATCCATGAGGTAGAGACCGATGAGCCAGTCCTCGATGACGTACGGATCGACATCCATGAGGCCGCGGACGGTTCCGTATTGCGCTTCGTGCGTGCCGGTACTCGCATGAATCGGGCTGGCGAGGCGGACTTCGATCGCGTCGTACGGCGACGGCGGCACGCCGAGGCAACAGCCATCCCACTCATTGAGCATGACAAGCAGTTCGTCGGTATTCTCGCCGGCCGTCGGAAAAGCGATGTACCCGGTGATCTCCACATGCGCATCATCGAGCTTCTTGATGTGCTCGGGCAGTTCCGTCTTGCCCATGCGCGGGGCATATGTTTCAGCAGCGGAGAGGAGCATGTCCCACGTGACGCGATAAGGGCTCGACTCAGTGCCGTCGCCTTCGATAACGAAACCGCCATCGCTATCGCGTTCGGCCTCGGCGAGTTCCGGGCCCTCTTCGCCAAACTCGTCCAGGCCGGGCACCTCAGTTCGGGCTTCAAAGTCATCGATCAGGTCACTGGACAGATCGTCGGCTGCGGGGTCCGAACCGCTCTCCGGGGCGTCGGATTCGTTTCCGGCGGACGCCATGGCGTCGCCGCCAGACTCATCAGACGCCAATTCAGCGTCGTCCGCATCGCCGGCATCAGAGTCCGCCGGGTCCTGGTCGTCCGGGCCCTGGTCGTCCGGGCCAAGCGCGTCGGAATCAGATGAAGCGGGCCGCGACGACGGCGGAGTCGACGATGGTGGCATAAGCGGGTCATCCTCAGCGACGTTCGGCGACGCCGAGCCGTCGTCAACCGCATATGGCCGACTCTCATCAGGCGACATGGCCCAGAGCAGTCCGGTCATGACGGTCAAGGCGGCGATCAGAGCCCAGAACATGCGCATAGGGAACGGACCTCCTTACCTTATTGTACCTACCCGAGCGGGCGAAGGTTCTCGACCACCGGCGTCCGATATGCCGACGCAGCCGGCACGACACCGGCGAGCGCTGAGAGGAACACCGTTGCAAGAACGACCGTCAGCCCGAGCCGAACGCCGAGCACCGGCTCGATGACAAGGCCGAACTCCCGGTCAACAAGATCCACGACGACCTGCATCCCGAGAAAGGCGATCACCACCCCGACCGCTGCCCCGAACAGGCCGAGCACCGCGGACTCGGTAATGATCAGGCCGAACAGCCGGCCCTGACTGCAGCCGAGGACTCGGAGCACGGCGATCTGCCGGCGTCGCTGCTCCATCGAGTTGTACAGGGCGAGCATGATCGCGATCGCGCTGGAGACGAGCACGACCGCACCCATCGCAATGAAAATCTGATCAATGTTTCCGATGATCTGCAGCAACCGCCTGATCTGATCCGGCGGCGACGCGACGGTGAGCGTCGGATCACTGCGGAGCTCGTTGAAAATCTGCTGCATCACCGCCGTGCCGTCGGCGCCCGGCCGCGTCATCACACGGAGCAGCACGCCGGTAATGAGCCGATCCGAATCGCGCAGGTCATCCACGGTCGTGCGTTCGACGGATGGATCCTCCGCCCGCCGGACGTCGTGGGCGTGGATGATCCATGTGCTTTCGAGGTCGGTGTACAACGCGCGATCGTGAGCGCTGCCGGTCGGCTGAAGTATGCCAACAACCCGGTACTCATACTCGTAGTGAACATGCGGGTCGACAATGTCCGCATCGGGAGCGGCCTGGCGGTACTGACGGGACACGTCCATGCCATGCGTCAAATGTATCCCGTCACCGATTCGCAGGCCGGTGCGTTGTGCGGCTTCATGGCCGAGCACAACCTCAAACTGCGTTTCGAACCACCGGCCTTCAGCCATGGACCATGGCTGATCGGGCCGGGGCTGGAAGTCCGTGTAGAACTCCCCGGTCGTGGCAACAACGGGCAGGCCGCGATAACTGTCGCCCTGCTGGGTGGGGATGGCGTACGCCCAAGGATACGAGCCGGCGAGTTCCTCATAGGCCTCCCACTCGATCGCGCGGGTCGGCGGATTGGCGTAGAACACAAGGTTCATCACCGTCATGAGCGGACTCGTGTCACGGCTGGCGACGAAGTGCATGTTCCCGGTGCCGCGCATCATCGTCTGCCGCCCCGAATCGCGAAGCGACAGCAGCACGAGGAGCAGCGCCACTGCGATGGCGACCGTCAGGATCGTGGTGACCGTCGAGAACCGCCGGGAGGCGAGTGAACGCTGCACAATGTTGAGATCGTTAAGTGCCATGTGTGGTGTCAGATCTTCTGCCCCGGACGTGAATCTCGCATTCCTGCCGGGGACCGCTCGGCGGACCGGCCATGAGAACAATCAGGCGGGAGCGGCTTCGGTGATTTCGCTCATGGCGGCGTGACGCTCGAAACGCTGCACCATGGTTGGATCGTGGCTGACGCATAGCAACGCAGCGCCGGCCTCGCGGCAAGCGGTCTGAATGAGCGCGATCGCCGTCGCCGCCGTCTCCGGATCAAGACTGGCCGTCGGTTCGTCAGCCAGGACGAGCACCGGGTCGACCACCATCGCGCGAGCCACCGCGACGCGCTGCTGCTGGCCGACGCTGAGTTTCTCAGGCATGCGGGCGACCTGGTCAACGCCGAGACTGTCAAGCCAGCTCCGGGCGCGAGCTTCATGATCGGCCGGCGGCACATCGGAGAACAGCAGCGCGGCCATGACATTCTCCAGCGCAGTAAAGCCAGGCAAAAGATTGAACGTCTG
>SLJD01000314.1 GCA_007135295.1 Phycisphaerales bacterium | reverse complement strand
TTGATCTTCTCAAGCTTTGCTGGGAACGATACGCCTCGCGCATCAATGAACTGGTCGAGGAGGCCTATCCCGAGGCCTACGAAATCTCTTCAACGCTCGCAACGGCGGGGCAGCCGTTTAACCGGGAGCAGGCCGGTCTTGTGGGCGTTCAGGCGGAGTTGATGGGGGAGATCTTCGACGATCTGTCCGGGGCTGAGCGGCGACTCTTCCACTGCCTGATGGAAATTGCTGAAGATGATGACGTGCTGCTGCGGCGTATCGAGCGGTGGCAGTTGCAGCGACAGTGGAGCCGGTACCGGAGTCGCCTCGCCGGTCTACCGGGTTGTCGCAGCGTCCATCTTTCGAAACTGCTCGAAGCGATTGAGTTGCAGTGGCCGGACAAACAGCTTCAACGGGCATACGAAGTGGAGATCGCCCGGGCGGCCCGACGGTGGCTGCGCGGCCATCTTGACAGCATGGGAGACCTTGCCCGTCTCCGGGCGGAAGCCATGTTCGATGAGCACAATGAGCGATACGCTCCGGGAAGCGCAGAAGCAGCCCGGGCCGGAAGAATGTACCAGCAGACCCGCGAACAGATTCATCGTCAGCACCGCGTCAGGCACCAGCAGCGGATCGTCCGCATCAACGAGCGGTACATGGAGGTGCTTGCGGATTCCCTGAGCAACGAGGATGCGGAACGCGTTCGCATGCGGTACTGGGTGACGGCCTTTCCGGATCACTTTCCCGATCCGTACGATCTGCGGCCGATCATTGATGAGCTTGTGGACGAAGACAAAGAGCTTCCGGAGCAGGTCCGCGACGATCTGGTCGAGCTTCGCACCACCTACGCCGGGGCGGCGGATGCCGTTCATGAGCGTCTGATGCGGACGGTCATGGAAGAGCGGGAGGCGTTCGAGAGCAGGGTCGCGAATCATCGGGCCGACCGGGAGGAGCATGCTGAAAGACTCGATGATCTGAAAGAGAATCGTCGCCAGCTCGCTGCCGCGTACGCGCTGGAAATCCTCGAACTGCTCGACGACGCCGACGCGTCCAACGACATTCGCAGCAGCGTTCGAAATGAGCTCGATCCGATGCTGGATCACCTCGACCCGGACTGATCGACCGTCGACAGGGAACGTGCAGCGCCTCGCGCCGAACCAAAAACACGCCCCGCGCGATGGCGGGGCGTGGTGCGTGGTGATGGTCGGTTGATTGACCGGTGAACCGGCGGTTCGCTCCGCGGCTTATACCTTGGGGCCGGCCTGGCGGACGGCGTCGTCGACGTCGTACTTGGAATCGTTCTCGCGGAACCGCCGGGCGAGGTCGCGGGCCTTCTCGTCGTACGCCTCGGGATTCTTCCACGTGTTTCTCGGGTTGAGCACATCGCGCGGCACGTTGTGTACCTCGACCGGGATGTGCAGGCCGAAGAACGGCTCGGTTTCGAATTCCACCTCACGCAGCGAGCCGTCCAGAATCGCCGTGACGAACGCCCGGGTGTACTTGAGCTTGAAGCGGCTGCCTTCGCCGTACGGTCCGCCGGTCCAACCGGTGTTGAGAAGCCAGACGTCGGAATGGTGCTTCTTGATCTGGTCGGCGAGCATGCGGGCGTAGACCATCGGCGGCCGGGGCAGGAACGGGCCGCCGAAGCAGGGGCTGAAACTCGGCTGCGGCTCGGTCACGCCGGCTTCGGTGCCGGCGAGCTTCGACGTGTAGCCGTTGATGAAGTAGTACATCGCCTGTGCCGGCGTGAGCTTGGCGACCGGCGGCAGCACGCCGAACGCGTCCGCCGTGAGGAACAGCACGTTCTTCGGATGGTTGCCGACCGACGGAATCCGCGCGTCGTCGATGAAGGAGACCGGATAGGTCACGCGCGTGTTTTCGGTTTTTGCTCCGTCGTCGTAATCCGGCTCGCGGGTGGCGTCGTCAAGCACGACGTTTTCCAGGACCGAGCCGAAGCGGATCGCGTTGTAGATCTGCGGTTCCGTCTCCGCGGTCAGGCCGATGCACTTGGCGTAGCAGCCGCCTTCGACATTGAACACGCCGGAGTCCGACCACCCGTGCTCATCGTCGCCGATCAGCGCCCGGTTCGGATCAGCGGAAAGCGTCGTCTTGCCCGTGCCGGAAAGCCCGAAGAACAGCGCGACGTTCGTGTCGTCATCCTTCGCGACGTTCGCCGAGCAGTGCATCGGGAAAACACCCATGTCCGGCAGGTCGTAGTTCATCGCGTAGAAGATGGACTTCTTCATCTCGCCGGCGTACCGCGTGCCGATGATGATGACCTTGCGCTGTTCGAGCGACTGGATGACGGCGAGGTCGCTCTTCAGGCCGTACGACTCGTAATCCTTGATCCGAAGATTGCAGGCGTTGATGACCGTCCAGTCCTGCTCGAAGCCGTCGAGCGCCTCGCGTTCGGCATTGATGAACAGCGTCTTGGCGAACAGGCAGTGCCAGGCCTCTTCGGTGATGACGGAGACCTTCAGGCGATAATCCGGATCCGCGCCGGCGTAGCCGTCGAAGCGGAAGAGTTCTTCGCGGCGGTCGAGGTACTCGCAGGCCAGCGATTCGAGTCGGGCGAAGTTCTCGGCGCTGATCGGTTGGTTGACCTTCCCCCAGTCGATGGTGTCGTGAATGGCCGGGGTGTCCTCGAGGAACTTGTCCGCCGGGCTGCGGCCGGTGCGGGCGCCGGTGTCCACGTTCAATGCGCCGTTGCTCGCCAGGCGGCCTTCGCCACGCAGGACAGCGAGTTCAATCAGCTCCGCGGTCGGCAGGTTGCGGCGAACGGTGGTGTTGTTGAATTCAAGTACCTTCGACGATGGGGTGGCGGTGGTCATGGGTCGTCTTCGTCAGGGTCAGGCGGGGGACAGACGGGGGACAGAACAATAAAAAATCCACGCCGCAGACGCATACACGTCGGCGGATTCGCATGCGATCGGATTGGCGTGCCCCGGAGCGTTCACCGCATTGTACAAAACATCACAAACCCAGACCACCCATCGACTGGCAAACGCAGCTTTTTCGGGATTGGAGCGTCATCGCCCCGTGAGAACGACCAGATTAAGGCCAGATCGCCGCTGAATGCTGCATATTCCCGGCTGTTTCGGCTGAATATGCATTCTCGCGGAACGGTTGTCACCCGCCATGGCCCGGGCAGTGAGCGTGCGTTGGCTGCTGCTGGCCGGTATCGCGTGGCCGTCACCGCCTGAATTGACCGGTCTTCAAAGGGGGGGTACAGTCTCTTCCTTACGCCGGATGGCGACCGTAGCTCAGTCGGTAGAGCACCTGGTTGTGGTCCAGGACGTCGCGGGTTCGAGTCCCGTCGGTCGCCCTTTTTTCTTCATTTCCTGCTTATTTCGGGGAGGCGCCACCACCGTGTGCCGCGCCAAGAGGTCCCGGCAACATATCAGAGAACTGCAGTGTGTCCCGCCGCCCGCGGCCGTTGGTTCGCGTTGTGAGCCGGAGTCGCCGGGCCGTACACTACGGCGTATGCATGTGCTCGCCCTCCAGTACGACATCGCTTGGGAAGACAAGGCCGCCAACCACCGCCGCGTTGAATCCATGCTCGAAGAAGCCGACGTCCCGCCGGGCAGTTTCGTCCTCCTGCCGGAACTCGGCGACACCGGCTTCAGCTTCAACCTTGACACGATTGTCGACGAGCAGACGCAACAGTGGGCCTCGGACCTCGCCCGCCGGTACCGCATCTGGCTGCAGCCCGGCTATGCGGAGCGCGGCTCCGACGGCCGGGGCCGGAACTGCGCCGCGATCTACGGCCCGGACGGCGAGTGCCGCACGGTCTACCGCAAGGTTCACCCCTTCAGTTTCGGCCGGGAGATCGAGCATTTCACCGGCGGCGAGCGGCTGGTCGTCGAGCGGTGCCCGGACGCCGCCGTCAGCCCGATGATCTGCTACGACCTGCGGTTCCCGGAGTTGTGGCGGCTGGCGGTGCTCAACGGGGCGGAAGTGTTCACCATCGGCGCAAGCTGGCCGTCGCCGCGGCAGTCCCACTGGCGTGCCCTTCTCATCGCCCGGGCGATCGAGAACCAGGCGTACGTTGTGGCGGTCAACCGCGTCGGCGACGACCCGCACCTGTCGTACCTCGGCGGTTCGATGATCGTCGACCCGAAAGGCGAGGTGCTCGCCGAGGCCGACGACCGCCCGCAGGTGCTCGAAGCCGACCTCGATCTCAGCAATCTGCGGCACTGGCGGGAGAAGTTCCCCGGCCTCGGCGACATTCATCGCGAACTTCTTGGATCATTTCCGGTCGACGTGCCGATGACATGATCGATCGGCCGACCGGCTGCCGGCGGCGATCTGTTCTCAACCGGACGAAGCGGGAGAAGACAGTCGATGACCCACGTGGATAAGCGACGCAGGGGGGCATACCGGGCGAAGGACCTTGGCGGTTCGGCCGCCACGCTTACTGGCGAGCCGGGGTACGATGGTCCCGACGGCGACGTCGAGGCGACTCCGGGGGCGATCGACGGGCTGCGACGCCGGTTCTTCGCTGAGGCCGGGGCCGTCGCTGCGCGGTACGGCATTGAGTTTGAACGCGTGCTGACGCATCTGACGGATCTCGACGCCGGCCGGAGTATCGATCGCGTCGAACATCTCGCCGACCTGGTGCATGCCGTCGCATGCGTTGATGAGGTCGGCATCGCGTGGGCGGATCTAAGCGAACACTATGAGCAGGTGCTCGTGCAGGGCGTGGAGGGTCGGCTCGGCCGGCCCGATGCGGTGCTGCTGGTTCGGCGTCTGCTTGTCGATCTGCGGCATGCGGCGCGAGGCGCTCGGTTTGCCGGCATGATTCCGCTTCAGCGTTACAACGGTCACACCAGTCTCGCCAAGTGGCTCGCCGTGCGGCTGGCGGCCCGGTTCAGCCAGCAGCGGGTGTCGCGCGGCGAGTCGGCGCTGTTTCCGCCCGAGCGCGACACAACCAGTACCGGGCTTCGACTCGCGCAGCACGAGCCGGCTGCGGCCACGACGATCGAAGCCAAGCCGCCCCGTCCGGCGTTTGAACATTTCGGCGGTGACGGGGTACTCGGCCGAATCGGCCCACCACTCGGCTGAT
>SLJD01000112.1 GCA_007135295.1 Phycisphaerales bacterium | reverse complement strand
TGGGGTCGCTGGCCGGGTTCTCGCTGGTCGGCGCAGTTCTCGGCTTCCTCACCGCGCCGACGATGATCATGGTGCTGGTTGACCGATCGTGGGTGCTCGGCCTGCCGATCGTGTACGGGCCGGCGCTTGGCGTAACGGGATTGCTCAGTTGGATGGCCGATCCAATGCTTCTCGTCGGTCTGGGGGCGGCGGTGATCTGGCTCGGCTCATGGCTCGCGATGGTGTTCCTACCGGCCTCGCCACCGGGTGATTATCACGTCCATTGCCCGGGCTGCGAGTACGACCTGACCGGCAACGTCAGCGGCCGATGCCCGGAATGCGGCCGGCCCACCATCGCCGCGTCATCCGTTCCGACGTGGGACGATGACGAATGGCGGCAGATCACGCCGGCCCTGCTGTTCGCGAGTTTCGCGATCAGCGCGGTCTGCCTCGTCTATCTCATGTTCATCATCAGTGGATGGTGAGTCCCGCGGGCGGCGGGGCGGCAATGGTGACGGCAGGGGGGCGGGTTTGCCGATACCGTCCACGCATGGCCGAGCGCTTCGAACACCACGCCCGGACGGTCTCGCTGCTGACGCTGCTGAGCCGGATCACCGGCCTCGCCCGCGATGCGACGTTGTCCCGCGTCTTCGGGGCGGGTCCGCTCATGGACGCGTTCTTTTTCGCGTTCCTGATTCCGAATCTCTTCCGGCGGCTGTTCGGCGAGGGGGCGCTCTCCGCGGCGCTGCTGCCGGTGTACACGAAACTCGAATCGCACGATCCCGAGGCGGCGCGGGCGACGGCGTCGCTGCTGATCAGCCGTGCGGCCCTGTGGCTCGGTGCGGTGACGCTCGTCGGCGAAGCGGTACTGCTTGTCATATCACTGGTCGGCGAGCACGCGAACCCGGCGGTGTGGCTGATGATTATCATGCTGCCGTACATGCCGCTGGTCTGCCTGGTTGCGCTGCTCGGGGCGATGCTGCAGGTGCACGGTCGGTTCGGGCCGACGGCGGCCGCGCCGGTGATTCTCAACCTTGCGATCATCGGCGCAGCCGTCGCCGGCGTGTACCTGGCGGTCGGCGAGCGCGACGCCGATGCCAACGCCGATGCGTTGATCGACGGACGGCTGCTGCACATCGGCGCCGTGGCGGGAAGTGTGATCCTCGCCGGCGTCGCGCAACTGCTCTGGTCGATGCGGGCGCTGCGAGGCACGGGATGGTGGACTCGGAAAACCGACCCCGGCCGGCCGCACGCCCGGCAGGTACTTGCCACCGCCGGCCCGATGATCCTCGGCCTCGGTGTGCTGCAACTCAACACGCTGTTCGATGGCGTGATCGCGAGCTATCCGACGACGGTCGGTCAGACAATCGCGGGCATCACGTACCCGCTGGAAACCGGCGCGATGGCGGCGATCAGCTTCGCCCAGCGGCTGTACCAGTTTCCGCTCGGCGTGTTCGGCATCGCGATCGCAACGGCGATTTTTCCGTTGCTTGCCCGGCAGGCCGACGACGCCAGCGCATTCGCGGACAGTCTTCGCCGGGGACTGCGGCTGGCGGTGTTCATCGGTTTACCGGCGAGCGTGGGGCTGATGCTCGTTCGCGAGCCGCTGGCGATGGCGGTGCTTCAGGGCGGGGACTTTCACGCCGACGACGCCCGGCGGGTCGGCTTCGTGCTGCTCGGGTACGCGCCGGCGATCTGGGCGTATTCGCTGACGCACACGCTGACGCGCGCGTTCTACGCCCGCGAGGATTCGAAAACGCCGGTCCGCGTCGCGATGTCGGTCGTTGGGTTGAACCTCGCGCTCAACTGCACGCTCATCTGGACGCCGTTGCGCGAAGCGGGCCTGGCGTGGTCGACGTCGATCTGTGCAGCGATTCAGGCGGCGACGCTGATCATCATCGCGCATCGCCGGCTCGGCTCGCTCGTCGATCGCGCGGTCGTGCTGAGCTGGGCGCGGACCGTCGCGCTCAGCGCGGTGATGGGGGCCGGCGTCGCGGTCGCGGCATGGTGGATGCCAAAGGCGGAGCAATGGTCCACAGCGATCTGGCAACTCGCCGGGCTTGTCATCCTCGGCAGCGCGATCGCAGCGCTGGCGGCGGTGTCGCTCGGCATGGCGGAACTGCGGTGGGCGCTCGGCACGGCCCGGCGCCGTAAGAAATGACCTGTGTGCGCTGCGCCTTATGTTCGCCAGTCGATGACGAGCTTGCCGAACTGCTCACCGCCTTCAAGCCGTTCGTAGGCCGCGGTGGCATCGGCCGGCGAGTACGTCGTATCGATGACCGGCTTGAGCGAGCCATCACGAAGCAGCGCGGTGATCTGCCGGAACTCGTCCATGTCGCCCATCGTCGAGCCGAGGATGGACAACTGGTTCCAGAAGACGCGGGCAAGGTCGGTCGTCGCGTCCGGCCCGGACGTGATGCCGCACGTCACGAACACGCCGCCGCGCGTCAGCGACTTGATGCACGGCAGGTGAATCGCCTTGCCGACCGAGTCGGCGCAGATGTCCACGCCGCGCTTGCCGGTGATCTGCCGGACGGTGCGTGACCAGTCTTCGCCGTCGTCGAGGACGGCGTGGTCGGCGCCGAGTTCGGCGGCCCGGTCGAGTTTCCACTGGTGGCGGCTGGTGACGATCGTCGTGCAGCCGAAGTGCCGGGCGATGTTCAGGCACGCCAGCGCGACGCCGCCCCCGATGCCGGGGATCAGCACGGTCATGCCCGGCTCGATGCCCGCGCGGGTGCGAAGCATGCGCCAGGCGGTCAGGTGCACGAGCGAGAACGCGGCGGCCTCGACGGGATCGGTCTCGCCGACGTCGAGAACGTTGTCGGCCGGGGCGATGAACTGCTCGGCCAGGGTGCCATTCGTGTGCTCGCCGATCATCGAGATCTCATCGAGCGATGGGGCGCGGTCGGGTTCGGCGGGGCGCGGCTGGGGGACGGCGGCGTTGAGGACGACGCGGCGGCCGATCCATGATTCGCTGACACCCTCGCCGACCTGCTCGACGCGCCCGCATCCGTCCGAGCCGCCGACGCGCGGATAATCGAGTTCGAGCCCCGGCAGGCCGCGGCCGACCCAGAGGTCGAGGTGGTTCAGCGCCGACGCTTCGGTGCGGACGAGCACTTCGCCCGGCCCGGGAGAGGCCTCCGGCCACTGGTCATTGACTGATACGTTCGGCGCGACGGGAGAGCCCTGTTTCGTAATGGTGATCGCTCGCATGGCCGCATTGTAAGCCGGGCCCGGGACAGGCTGCAGCGGGTGGCAGGGATCGACGAATCCGAATGAGTGCCGCGGCGAGGGCGCGTGACTTTGCCGTTATGCAGCATGCCGTGATTCGCTGGCGATGTGTCGGCCGCGAAGCGCGTGAATCTCCGGCCGGTTCGCGGCGTCGGGGGCGCGGCGGCAGGCGGTTTCCAGCGCGCCGCGGCTGACGAGCAAAGCCGCCGGTTCCTCCATGCCCGCCTCGCGCGCCAGCGCGCGCACCGCCCGCCACTGCGATGCGGGGATGCCGAGCTGTTTGCACAGCAGCCGGTGCGTCGGCCCGCGTCGCTGCCGGTCTCGGCGGACGAGATCGCCCGCGCCCCACGCGGCGAGGCACAGGCCGGCAAGCACGAGCGCCGCAGCCGGCGCCCAGCCGGGGCCGGTTGTTGGTTCACCCCGCGCGACGTCTTCGCGCAGCATCGGCACGTCGTCGAGCGCGAGCAGTCCCGTCGCCAGCATGTCAGCCAACAGACTCAGCATCGTCACCACCGTGCTTTCGTGTGGGATGTCGCCGGCGACGCCTGCGCCGGTGCTTCAGTTGGGGCGTTCATCGAGCCGCCCTGGCGGTGGGGGATCGGCGGAGTCCGCCCGGCGTCCTGTTCAGGCGCCGGTGTCAGGCCGGCCGATTCGGCCCGGGAGCGGATGACGTTCGCGGCGGCTTTCGCGCGGGCGCGGATGTCGGCGAGCCCGTCACCGTCCGCCAGCCGGTTGAGCGCCGTGAGGTACGACGGGTCGGCCGTCCGTCGCCCGGCCCAGATGCCGCTGCGTCGGCGGGCCGGCGACTCATCGGCGAGCATCGCGCGGACCGCGTCCACACCCGCCGGGGAATTGTGCCGATGCAACGAGATGGCGGAGTTCGCCACGACCCGGCCGTTCTCGTCGTCGAGCGCATCATGCAGATCGTCGGTCGCATCCACGTTGCTTCGCGACAGGGCTTCGACGGCGTTGGCGCGGACGCGGCTGTCATGATGGCGAAGCAGGTCACGCGCAGCGTCGACATCCCGCGGATCGGACGACCGGCCGAGGGCCGTGATGGCCGTGGCGACCACGCGAGCGTCACGCTCGCCGACCATTCGGCGCAGCGGATCGATCAGTGGCCCGACGAGCCCGAGCCGGCGGACGATCGTGATGAGTTCCGCGCGACGCGGCGTGTTTGGATCGAGCAGGTGTTCGGCGAGAAGCGCGACAAACGCTTCGCGATCGCGCGAGGCGACCAGCCGCGCCGCATTCAGTCGACGGGCGTCCGGCACATGCCGGGCGTGTTCGAACCAGTGACGGGCGGACCGGGTGGCCAGTTCATACGACGCGCGGCGCGACCAGCGTGGCGACGGTCCGTCGCGGACGGCTGTCAACAGGGTGTGATTCGCGCCGGATTCACCGCCCGGGTGGTCGGTCGATGCGGCCGTCAGGTGCTCGTGATCGCGGACGATGCGACGGCCGGCGATGCGGGCAATCGAGCCGCGCCGATCCCGCGCCAGTTCCGCCAGCGCGGGCCCGACCGCTTCATCCGTGCGGCCGTCGAGTTCCCGGAGCACGTGCAGGCGGGCCGTTGGTTCCGGCAGGCCGGCGAGTTCGGCAAGGCACGCGGCCTTCGCGGTCCGGCCCATGCCCAGTGCGGCCACGTACGTGGGCAGGAATCGCTGGGCATCGGCCGGCAGCATGGCGGCGACGGTCGCGGGGGGCACGCACCGCCTCGGACGATTCGCCTGCCACAGCACCCGCCGCCGATCGGCGGTTCGGAGCAGGTGGCCGCCGGCCAGCACATCGGACAGCGGTTCGGACGGGGCTTCATGCCCGTCAAGATCCATTGTCGAAAGTTCGTGCAGCCGCCGAC
>SLJD01000372.1 GCA_007135295.1 Phycisphaerales bacterium | reverse complement strand
GGTACTGGCAAGGCGATACCGGTCACGGGACTTCGACGAGGTCGTCGGGCAGGAGCCGATCGCCCGCACGCTGCGAACCGCCATCGAGACCGACCGCATTGCTCACGCGTATCTTTTCTGCGGCACGCGCGGCGTGGGCAAGACGTCGATGGCCCGCATCTTCGCCTGGGCGATCAACGTCCGCGACAACAGCGACCTCGGCCAGGCCGATGAAATCACCGACGCGATCTTCCGCGGCGACGACCTCGACGTGATCGAGATCGACGGCGCGTCGAACCGGGGCATCAACGAGGCGCGTGATCTCATCGCCGGCGCGGAGCTGTCGCCCACGCGGTGCCGGTACAAGGTCTACATCATTGACGAAGTGCACATGCTCACGACGCCGGCGTTCAACGCGCTGCTCAAGACGATGGAAGAGCCGCCGGAGCATGTGAAGTTCATCCTCTGCACGACCGAGCCGCACAAGGTTCCCGCGACGATCCAGAGCCGGTGCCAGCGGTTCGACTTCCGGCAGTTGTCGACGTCGCTCATCGCCGACCATCTCCGCGACATTCTCAAGCGCGAGAAGATCAAGGCGGATGAAGAGGTGGTCATCGAGATCGCCAAGCTCGCCAACGGCTCGATGCGCGACGGGCTGAGCCTGATGGACCGCCTGCTCGCCGGCGGTCAGAAGAAGCTGACGGTCAAGCTGCTCGAGGAGATGCTCGGCCTGCCGGACCAGACGCTCGTGATGAACCTCGTCGACGCGATCGCCGAGGGCCGGGCCGATGCGACGCTCGAAGCGGCTGATGCGCTGCTCTCGCGGGGCACGTCGGTCGAGCAGTCGCTGGAGATTCTCACGGAGTACTTCCGGACGCTGATGCTCCTCTCCGCATGCGGGGCCCAGACGCCGCTGGTCGAGCTCAGCGACGAAGCCCGCAGCCGGGCGGCGTCGCAGGCCGAGGCGTTCGACAGGCCGGCGCTCGTGCACATGATCGCGATGTGCGACTCGGTCTACCACAAGCTTCGCGCCGCGTCATCGTCGCGGGTGCTGTTCGAGGCGCTGCTCGTTCGCTTGGCGTTGACCGAGCACCTCGCCGATTTGCCGAAACTCCTCGCCGGTGAGGACGGCGCCGCCAATGCCGCATCCGCGCGGGCCGGGGCGGACGAAAAAAAAAAGTCCAGAGCCGGCCGGTAGCGCCGGCCGAGGATAAGGGCGGCGGTCGATCGGAACCGCAGCGGCCACCGCGCGACGCCGAGGCGGCTCGCAGCTCAGCGGTTCATGCGGAAGATGATTCCTCGCCGCAACCCTCCGCCGCCCCCATGCCCGCCAGTGACGATCCGGGCGGCGGTGACGCGCCGACAGCGTCGGCACCGGTGCCGGACGATCAGCTCTGGTCCCTTGTCATCGAGCGTTCGCGCCAGTCGCCGAGTGACGCCGCGAAGATCGAAGCGCTTGATTTCATCGGGTTTGACGGCGGCACGTTGCGCGTTCGGCTGCGGGAGGATGCGGTGAACATCGGTCGGTTTCTCAGCGGCCGGCCGGAAGTGCTCGAAGCGATCGTCGAACGCGCCGCCGGCCGGCGCGTCAAGGTGCAGATCGAGGCCGGCGACGCACCCGCCGCCGCCAACGAGCCGTCCGGCGCGGCGTATGATGAAGTTCGCCGGTTGCCGCTCGTCCAGCAGGCGCTGGACCTGTTCGACGCCCGGATTATTGATGTGCAGGACCATTCACCGGCCGGTCGAACCGGCGAAGCAAGTCAGGAGGACCGCAGCGATGTTTGAAGGCATGAAGAACATGGCCGGGATGGCCGGGCTCATGAAAGACCTGCCGAAAATGAAGGAAAAAATGGAGCAGGTCAAGAAGGAACTCGGCGACCTTCACGTCACCGCGGAGACCGGCGGTGGGGCGGTGCGGGCGACGGCGACGGGCGCGATGCGCATCGTCTCGATCGATATCGAGCCGGCGCTCATGGCCGGGCTCGTCGACCCGTCGAACCCCGATGACCAGGCGATGGCCCAGGACCTCATCGCCGGGGCGACCAACGCCGCCCTCGAAAAAGCCCGGGAAGCGGCCGAACAGCGACTGTCCGAAGCGGCGGGGGAACTCGGCCTGCCCATACCGCCCGGCGGGCTCGGCGGGCTCATGCAATGAACGACCGGACGATGGCCGCCGGACCAGCCCGAGAGGCCCTCACGATGATTGAATGCTGATGCGTGACGATCCGATTGCCGGGGCGTATCCCGAATGCGTCAACCGGCTCATCGAACAGTTCTCGAAGCTTCCGGGCATCGGTCGGCGCAGCGCCGAGCGTCTGGCGTTCCATCTGCTCAAAGCCGATCCCGACGATGCCATGCAGCTCAGCCGCGCCATCGCCGACGTCAAACAATCCGTGCGGCATTGCGGGGTGTGTTACAACCTGACCGAGGAAGACCCGTGCGGGATCTGCCGCAATGAACGACGCGACGCGTCGCTCGTCATGGTCGTCGAGCAGCCGCGCGATCTGATCAGTCTTGAACAGACCGGGATGTACGGCGGCGTGTACCACGTGCTGATGGGGCGGCTTGATCCGCTCGCCGGCATCGGCCCGGAGCACCTGACGCTCGGCGATCTGTTCGCGCGGATCGACGATTCGTCCCGCAACAGCCGTTCGGTGGCGGTGCGTGAAGTGATCCTCGGCCTCAACCCGAACCTCGAAGGCGACACGACCGCGCTGCACCTCGCTGAAGACCTGCAGCGCCGGGGCGTGCGCGTCAGCCGCCTCGCCCGGGGCATTCCGACCGGCTCACAACTGGAATACGCCAACCGGGCCGTTCTCAGCGACGCGATCCAGGGCCGCCAGGCCATGTCGGAGTAAGGTCGGAATAAGATCGGAAGAATTCTTGTGCGGCGGGGACGCGTTCCTGCGGATGCCGGCCCGTCATGCCCGACGCGGCGTGTTCTGCCAGCATGACAGGCGAAAACCGTGCTGCGGCGGCAGGAAAGCCCCGACGGGTGCTTTGGGCGGCCCCCGATTGATCCGATACCATAGTGCCGCGTGCCTTTCATACGCCCCGTTCCGATCGGTCAACGTTTGACGGTCGGCATCGCAACGTCTGTTCCCTGATCACTTATGCGCTTCGACACGAGCCAGCATCTCAAACTCAGTCAGCAGATGAAGCTGGCGCCGCGGATGATCCAGTCGATGGAGATTCTGCAGTTGCCCATGCTGGCGCTGCAGGAGCGGATCGATCAGGAACTCGAATCGAACATCGCCCTCGAACAGGTCGATCCGGGCAGTGACGACAGCGACGGCGCCACCGAGGAGGCCGCGACCGATGAGCGGCTCGACGAACGGGAACTGGTCGTCGGCGAGGACAACGAGACCGGCTCGGACGACTTCGAACGCCTCAGCGCGATGGAGTCGGACTACCACGAAGCGTTCGACAACGAATACTCATCGCACCAGTACGCCCCGTCGCGCCACAGCGGCGAACGCGATCAGAAACTCGACGCGATGGCCAACGTCGCCGCCCGCGACGAATCGCTGACCGATCAACTGCTCCACCAGTGGACCTTTGCCGAAGTCGATGAGACGACCGCGGAACTCGGCCGGCGGCTCATCGCGTACATCAACGAGGACGGCCTGCTCGACAGTGATCTGGAGACGATCCACGAGCAGAACCGCGACATCCCGGGCGTGGAGATCAGCGTCGATGCGCTCGAACGGACGCTGGAGGTGCTGCAGCACTTTCTCGAACCGCCCGGCGTGGCGGCCCGCAGCACACGCGAGTGCCTCATCCTGCAGATCGAATCCCGCGAGTCGGACCCGGATCTGGATGAGGACTGGTCAGACGCCCGGCGGCTGATCGAGGACCACTTCGACGACCTCATCCAGAACCGCCTGCCGAAGATCGCCCGCGACGCCGGTCTGTCCATGGAGCGCGTCCAGCAGGCGGTCGCGATGATGAAGAAGCTCACCCTGAGCCCGGCGAAGGACCTTGTCGACGTCGAGGTGCCGTCGGTCATTCCTGATGTCATCGTTGAATACGACGAGCAGACCGACGAATACATCGCCTACCCGGCCGACGGGATCCTGCCGCGGCTGCGCGTCTCGAAACAATACGTCCACATGGCCAAGGACCGGGGGCTTGAAAAGGACACGCGCGAATTCATCAATCAGAACGTGAAGAACGCGGCGTGGCTCATCGAAGCGCTCAACCAGCGCAAGAGCACGCTGCTGCGGGTCGTGAACGTGGTCCTCGCCCGGCAGCGGGATTTCTTCGATCACGGGCCGCAGTACCTCAAGCCGCTGCCGATGATCGAAGTGGCTGATCAGCTCGGCATTCACGTCGCCACCGTCAGCCGCGCCGTGGCCGACAAGTGGATGCAGACGCCGCGCGGCGTGCTGCCGCTGCGCAAGTTCTTCTCCGGCGGGACCGAGACGCAATCCGGCCGCGACATGAGCTGGGAGGCCGTCAAGGCGACGCTTCAGGAAATCATCGACGGCGAAGACAAGGCCCGGCCGCTCAGCGACGATGCGCTCGCCGCGGAACTGCGCCAAAGAGGCATCGACATCGCCCGCCGCACGGTGGTCAAGTACCGCCAGCAACTCGGCATCCCCGCTGCCCGCCGGCGGAAGGTGTACGGCGGTTCGTAAACCGACAACCGGGCGACCACCCGCTCGCGCAGCTCCACTGAATTGATTGCGCAAACGCTGCATGGCAACGGGGTTCTGTCCATGCGTTGCGTGCATGCCCGATGGGGCGACCCATCCGTTGGCTTTGAATCCGGTCGGCGAGGGGCGAGTTCAGTAGAATGTGCCGCGGAGTATCCTGGTACAAGGCACAAGGTACAGGGCATTGGAATCGGCAGGAGGGAACCGATGCACACCAGCGGAACGCGATCCATGCATTGGTCGTTTCTGGCCTTGGCATCAGTCATTTTCTTTGTGGCGGTGGTTTGCGGGGCGGGGGCGTCCGGCCCCGGCGTGGAAGCCGCCGACGCGATTTCGCTCGAAGAATTTGAGCCGATGCAGGATGTGCGAGAGGATCGACCGTCGGCGCTCCGCGGCTTCCTGGTGCCCGACCCCATTCCCCGACGGGAGTTCGTCGAGAAACTTGAAGAAATCGACCTGCTGGATC
>SLJD01000286.1 GCA_007135295.1 Phycisphaerales bacterium | reverse complement strand
TCCGGCGGGGGCGGCACGATGCAGGTCAGCGGCGACCTTGCGGATGCGCTGAACCTCGCCGGCGAAACGGATGAGGACGTCCTTGCCGGCAGCAGTCTCCAGCACCAGTACGTCTCCGAGGCGACATCGCTCGATGAACTGAACTGGGGCCGGGGTGTCGGTACCGGCCGGTTCCGCGTGTACGACGGCGGGGGGAACTCGGTCGAGGTCAACATCTCCGACCACATCTCGAATGTTCATGAACTGCTGCAGCAGATCAACAGTCGAATGAACTCATTCGATGTCGATGTGACCGCCCGGATCAACGACGACGGCGACGGTATTGAGTTGGTCAATGACACCGGCGAGGGATACATCCGCGTCGAAAACGTCAGCGGCACGACGGCGCGGGACCTGCGGATCCTCGGCGAGGCGGATTCGGAAGGCGCATCGATCGACGGATCGTACGAGCATCGCTTCGAGTTCGATGAAAGCGACAGTATCAACGACGTCGTCAGTGCGATCAACAATGCGAACATTCCCGTCAATGTGTCGGTCCTCGACGCCGGGTCCGGCTCGGCGCCGATCCGTCTGACGTTCAGCTCGAAGCTCGAAGGTAAGGACGGGGAGATGGTCATCGACGCCGGTGACTTCGACTTCGGGTTCACCACACTCAACAAGCCGCAGGACGCCAAGGTTTTCTACGGATCGGACGATCCGGCCACCGGCGTGCTGATCAGCAGTTCAAGCAATCAGATCTCCAGCGCAATCGAAGGGCTGACGCTCGATCTCAACGCGTCGAGCGATGAGGTCGTGACCGTCGACGTCGATCGCGACACGAAGGCGGTCGGCGACAAGGTCGAGCAGTTCGTCAAGGAATTCAACGCCGTGATCGAGACGATCGACGGGTACGACTTTTTCGATGTCGAGGAGGAAGAGCGCGGGCCGCTGCTCGGCAACGCGACGACCTCGCAGGTGCGGGCCTCCCTGTTCCGGACGGTGCAGTCCGGCGCGGCGGGCCTCGACGGCGACCTGCAGTATCTGTTTGACATCGGCATCCGGGTCGGGTCCGAGGGTCGGCTTGAGTTCGACCGCGAGCAGTTCGACGAGGTGTACCAGGAGAACCCCGATGGCGTTCGGGAACTTCTCGCGGCGAAGGAGTCCGTCCAGGCCGACCCGCAGGAGATCATGCCCGGCGTGACGGTGCAGTCACCCGCGTCCGATGACACGGAATACACGCAGCTCGGGATCGCGGCTCAGTTCGAGCAGATGCTCGAGCGGATGACGGACAGTTTCGACGGGACGATGGCCCGGGCGGATCAGCACTTCGAGCGGCAGATCGACGGCATCGAGGACCGGATGGAGCGGTTCAACGAGCGGCTGGAACGTCGCCGCGAACGCCTCGAACGGGAATTCACCGCCATGGAGACGGCGCTGGCAAAATTGTCCAACCAGAGCCAGTCGCTGATGTCGATGCAGAGCAATCTGAGCGCGGCGGGCCTGTAATTTCTCAAAAATTGTCCAGAGAACGCCGATGTCGCCCCGCTGACGTGCCGATGAGAGTCCTGACATGAATGCCAGCCCGCAACAGAACGCTTATCTCCGCACGAAGGTCATGACCGCCAACCCGGCGGAACTTCGGCTGATGCTCTTCGACGGCGCGATCAAGTTTGCGGAGCAGGGCCGGGCCGGCCTTGCAGAGCGCGATTACGAGCAGGCGTACAACGGCATCACGCGCTGCCAGGACATCGTCATGGAGTTGCTCAACACGCTCCAGCCGTCCCAGCAGCCGGAAATCTGCAAGAACCTCGCGGCCCTGTACACCTTCATGTACACCCGCCTCGTCAATGCCACGACCGAACGCGAGCCGGGAATGGTCGATGAGGTCATCGAACTGCTCCGGTACGAGCGGGAGACGTGGCAGATGGTGCTCGATCGACTCGTGGAGGAGAACGCCTCGGCCGGCTCGGTGGACCAGGTGCCGAACACCAGCCCGGCAATCGGCGCCCCGGCCAACGGGGGGACCAATGGATCGAACAACGGTTCGAACAGCCAGTCCCCGCAGCCGTCTCGCCAGGATGCCGGCCACCTCGTCGGCGGAAGCGTCAGTCTGCAGGGCTGAACGAGAACGCCCCCGGAACAGTCCCCCCGGAACAGCCCCCGTAGAAAAGCCCCGACATCGCGACGAACCCCGATGTGTCCCCTCCCCCCGTACCGTCGCGTGGGGCTTTTTTCTTTTTGGCCCTTATTCCCGAGGCTTCGAAAAGGACGAAAAAAGTTGAGCCAACCTGCATCCCCGCTCCGGCCCGGCCATATAGCAGGGAGACCGGTTCACCAGATTCGTCCACCACTTTGACGGTTGAGCGGGCCTTTCCCCACAGGATCGCTCGGCCGTCTTTTTTCATGTTCATGCGGCGTTCGTGATCATGGCGCCTTCGGCACACGGCCGCAGAACGGTCCGCCGGCCGTGACATCGGGAACGGCCGATAACCGCGCTGTGCCGGCCTCGGCGGATCCGGGATATCTTTCAGGAATTTCTCCGGACGCGGCCGGTTCCATAGCGCATACTGTGGGAAAGCGCCCGCCGGGACGCGGATCGGTGGACGGTCCCATGAATCCATGAACCGGAGAACCCAAGCCAGCACCTTGTTCATGAACCGTGTTCATAAACCAGCGGCCGTCAGCCGGATGCGGGAACCCGATGAGAGAAGAGAGAGAAGAGCGAGAAGAGAAAGAAGGAAGGTCTGCATGAACGGCTTGTCATACTGCGGAACCGGCGTCCTGCTCGCCGTGCTGGTCGCGGCGGGTGTCGCCCAAGCGGAGCGAACCGGTTCCGGTCCGGGCGATCCGAACGCCGCCCGTGGCAGCAGGAACGTGATTCACATCGACGCGACATCGCCTGACGGGGGGGACGGCTCGGCCGAGTCGCCTCTCAACGCCATGACCGACCTGCCCGGCGTTATTGAATCTGGTGACACGGTTCGCGTGGCCGGCACGTTCCACAACCAGCCAATCGCGATTTCCGGCGTCGACGGCGTGACGATCAAGCAATGGGGCGGCCGGCCGCAGGCGGTGCTGCGCGGCGATGTGCCGATCGAATCATGGCAGCACGTCGAGGGCGATGTCCACGTCGTCGAACTCGACCCGGGACTCGCTGTCTCCTCCGTGACGTGGCGGTGGGATGAGAACGTCCTCGACGACGGGCGGCATTACGGACACCTGCGGCCGGCGGAGAGCGCCGATGACGTCGCCGCCGAGCCGGCGCACTTCTATTACGACGAGCAGAGCGGCGATCTGCTGTTGAACACCGCCGGCCTGACTGACGAGCCGACCGATTACACGTGGTGCGACGGCTCGGACGGGGCGGGGCACAATGCGCTGCGCATCAGCGGGGGCAGCGGTCACCTCATCGACGGGCTGCACACGTATCTCTGGATCGCTCCGTTCGGATACGGTATTTATATGTCTGACGTCTCCGACAGCACCGTCGCGAACGTCATCTGCAAAGACACCGGCAAGCACGCCATCGGCTGGGTCGGCAACTCGACGAACGTCAACAACACCACGATCAATTGCGAATCGTGGGGCAACACGCGCGACGGCGCATCCGGCGCGACGAATTTCGTGTATTACGTCGGAAGCGGCACGCTCGACGGCGGCGAAGTCATCGACTGCACGGCCCACTTGTACACCCGTCTCGATGTTCACGGCGAGCAGATCGAGCCGGGGAGCATGACCGGCTTCTTCGCGCACACGGGGTTTTTCGGCTCGACCGCGAACATGCTGCACAAGCGCTGCGTGGCGATCGGGTACGGCGAGGGCAACATCCGCGACTTCTCCGTGCCAACCGATCTCGCGCCGGGCGATCCGTGGGACGGCGGAACGTATCACAGCCGATTCGTCGAATGCGAATCGCACAGCGTCGCGCGCACCGGCGGGGCGGGCAACGTTGCGTACATCCGCAGTTCACTCAATCCGGGAACGATTCAGGCGTACGGCACGGCGCCGACGCTCTTCGAAGCGTGCGACATCGTCGCGGACGTCGGCGGGGGAGACTCGGTGTTCGTCGGCTCGACGGACAACTCGCCGCAATGGCACTGCCTGAACACGTCGATCCTCGCGCGGGGCGACGAAGTCTCCCGCCGCATCATTCACATGCGCAATGATGCGACGTTCAGTGCCCGCGGCAGCATCTTCGCTTTCGCCGAGGAGCAGGGGCTGACGTATTTCGTTCGCGGCCCCGGCGCCGCCCCCGAGCAGTTCGATGTCGAACACTGCGCGTATCTGAACGTTGATGAGATGGCGTTCGACTCGTCATGGGCTGATCCTGACAGTTGGATGGACCTCGTCGACCCGCATGCGGTCTGGCTCGACGACGATCCGTTCGCGGACATGACCGGCGAAACGGACCTGCGGCTTGCTCCGGCCGGGCCGCTCTGGTCGCTCAAGACGATCCTTGAAATCGCGGTTGAAGTCGGCATCAACGGCAACCCGTACGACGGCAGCTACGGCTCGCACCAGTACGGCGGGCTCCAGGCGGATCTGACCGGTGACGGCGTGGTTGGGGGGGCGGACCTCGGGATTCTGCTCAGCCAGTGGGGGCCGTGCAGCGACTGCAATGCCTGCCCGGCGGACCTGACCGGCGATTGCAACGTCAGCGGAGCGGACCTCGGCATCCTGCTCAGCGAATGGACGAACTGACCGCGGTCCGCCGCCGCGACGGTACGACGATGCACGAGTTGTCGATGAAGGCGAGGAGTGGATCGCGTGTGAACATAAGGCTTGGGCGACGATGACGTTGGATCAGTATGTTGCGGAAGTGCATGAGCGCATGCTCAGAGGCTGTGGGGCCAAGTTTCTCCGAAGTCGCCGCAAGAGCAGCAGCAAAGGAAAGATAGATCATGATGCTGGTGGTGCGCAGATATGCACATTGGATCGGGGCTGCTGTTGCCGTAATGGTTACAGGCATGATGGCAACCGGGATCTACAGTGTCTGGCTATCTCCTTTTTCACACCTTGCCCGGGCGGTGGCGGCGTGTGATGCAGATCAAACGTTTCAACTGTTGAGGAAGCATCCAGAACTGGTTGAAGAAACCTGCTCTGATAGGATGATTGTCAACAGCATCCTGATGG
>SLJD01000271.1 GCA_007135295.1 Phycisphaerales bacterium | reverse complement strand
ATTCGGAATTGAAGCCGTTCATGGCCAGAAAATCCGCCATCTCTTCCTTGACGGGGGTCGGCTCGATGCAATGTTCACAGATTCGCCGCGCCAGCCGCTGAGCGAGAACGGCATTGAGCGCCGCGCCGACGAGAAACGGCTCCACGCCGATGTTTACGAGTCGCGTGATCGACGACGGCGCGTCGTTCGTGTGCAGCGTCGACAGCACGAGGTGGCCGGTAAGGGCGGCCTGCACGGCAATGGTGGCGGTTTCGAGGTCGCGGATCTCGCCGAGCATGATGACGTCCGGGTCTTGCCGGAGCAGGGACTTGAGCGTCTTGGCGAATGACATGCCGATGCGGTCGTGGACCTGCACCTGCGTGATCCCGCCGAGGTGGTATTCAACCGGATCCTCGACCGTCGAGATGTTCAGCTTGCGCAGGTCAAGCTGTCGCAACGAGGCATAGAGGGTGGTCGTCTTGCCGGAGCCGGTCGGTCCGGTGACGAGGATGATGCCGTGGGGCTGGTTGATCTGCTTTTTCCACAGCTGCAGCGTGTCCTCGGAGAAACCGAGGTTGTCCAGCGTGACGTTGATTGAACGCGTATCGAGGATACGCATGACCGTCTTTTCGCCGTTCGGCGTTGGAAGCGTCGAAACGCGAAGATCGAGCTTGCGACCGAGCGTCGTCACACGGATGCGGCCGTCCTGCGGGAGACGGCGCTCGGCGATATCGAGATTCGCCATGATCTTCAGGCGGCTCGTGATGGCGGCGTGCATTTTTTTGGGCGGGTTCATCATTTCGAACAGCACGCCGTCGATTCGGAAACGAACACGAAGGACCTTTTCTTCCGGTTCGATATGAATATCCGACGCGCCTTCGCGCATCGCGGTCTGAATAATATGATTGACATACTTGACGACGGGAGAGGACTCGGCCTCTTCTTCGAGTGAGTCCTGCGAATCTTCTTTGACGAGTTCGACGTCATCCTCATCCACGTCGGAGAGCAGTTCCTCGACATCGTACTCTTCGGCCTCTTCTTCAGTCATCGTTTCAATCACGCCCCGGATGTCGTAGCCGGTGATGAGAACATGCTTGATGGATGGGACGTTGAGCTTACGTCGAACGTCGTCGAGGAGGAAGACGTCGTCCGGACTGGTGGTGCCGACCACGAGCCGGCTGCCTTCCTGTCGAAGCGGGAGCAGAAGGTTCGTTTTGCAGTATTCCGAACCTAGCCGCTTGAGTGCTTTGAAATCGCAGGCGTCGGTGTCCTCAAAGTTGACACGTTCGAAAGGGAGGCGGGACTGCTCAGCGACCACCTGCTGGACATCCGCTTCGTGAACCCCCATTTCAATGAGAATGTCAGGGACGCGGCGGCCGGGCGTCTGCTTCAAAACCCGCTGGAGCGCCGACAGTTGCTCGCTGTTGATGATGCCGCGATTGAGAAGGACATCCTGAATGTCGCCGGATGAGGGCGCATCCGCCTGCTCGGGCGTGTATAGATCTTCCAGCGCATCGTGCGAAGCGGGCTGTGAGGAAACACCGGGATCGGGTTGGGCGGCGTCCGGCAGATCGAACACCGGGGGGTGATCATCGCCGGTAACCGAATCACCGATCGGCAAGGCGGTCGGGTCTGACGAAGCCGCATCGCCACGCACAGGATCAGCATTCGGCGTTACGCTGTCGGTCGAATCGTCAAGATCGCGCATGATTTCGTTGAAGTTGAACTTCGCCACGTCTGCCTCGGTTCACGGTGGTGCAGCCAGTGTGTTACGGTTCTTCGCGCAAGCGAAGGATGAATTCCAATTCAAGTTCGTAGGCTGAGTCAGCCGCGATCAGGTGGGCTGTTTGGTTGCTGACGGACTTGAGCGTGAAGGCGACGTCATGGCCCTCGAATTCGAGGGTTTCGCCGACTCGGGCGTACTGGCCGCTGATGTTCGCCATCGGATTGGCCCCTTTAAGCACGGCCTGGAGGCGAAGTGAGTCAGCAATCGATTCAATCTCGGTTCGCCGATCGGCGCGTTCGCGTTCGAATCGTTGGCGAGCGATTTTTTCGGGATCGTCACCCTGATCTTGAGGAGGGGTGATCTCGTTATCTTCGCCGACGTCGATGATAAACGGGTTGCGCTGCGTGCCGACGAGCGGGACCTGCCGATCGGTGAAATCGTGATGCAGCAGATGCAAGGCTTCATCGCGACCGGTGACGAGCTCAATTGACCCACCCTCGCCGTCAAGCTGACTTACGAATTCATCAACCGTCTGTTCGACTTCCGATGCCTGGAACGATCCGGCGGTGGCGCGCGACAGGGTTCGCATGAGAAACAGTCCGCCGACGGCGATCACCACGACAAGACCGAGCACCATTGCCCCGGAATTGAGCTTCGGTCCGGATTCAGCGCCGGCCAACGGATCGTGGACCGCGTCGCCTTCGGAGAAGTCGTGCTCAAAAGTTGATGTGGAAGTGTCTGGCGCATCGCCGGTTCCGATCGGCGTGTGCATCGATGAATCATGATCGGAATTAAAATTCACGGCTGGGCTCCTTCTCGCTCGGGCGGACCGTCAGCGGGACTCGAAATACACGCTCAACGAGAATTGTGTTCGCATGTGGCCCCGGGGCACGTCGTCACGCGAACCGCGCCGGCCGGCAAGCTGCTCAAGCTCCATGTTATGAATGCGGGTAATGCGCGGAAGGTTCTCAAGCTGGAGAAGGAACTCATAGAACCCGTCGAAGTCGCCTTCCAGGGTGTACTGGAGTGGGAGTTCCATATAGAGCGCTGCGGGCACGGGCCGCTGTGATTCCATGGACAGCACATCGAGGTTGTGTTCCTCGGCGAGCCGCCAGACCTGCTCGACGATCACCTCGACTTCGCCGGCCGAAGGCAGTTTCTCCTCGATGACCTCGATGGCTTCCTCGCCGCGGGCGATTTCAAGGCCGATGTCATCGATCTGCGACTGGACTTGGGCCAACTGATTGAGCCGGGCCTGCTTGATCTCGACTTCCGTGCGGGCCTGCTCAATGTCCTCGTTGCGTGGCTGGAAGACATAGATATACGATGCCACGGGCACAGCCAGCAGCACGATCAGGAAAATGAATTCGCGTATCCCGAACCGCATGAGTGATGCTCCTTCAGCGATGAACCGGTGAGACGCCCGCGGTATCGCGACTCTCACCGGGCTCGATATACAGGCGGTCATCCATCGGACTGCCGCGATGCCGTGGCCTGATGCGCGGTTCAATGTCCCGAACGTCCGCCTCGGGATCGAGCTTCATGGCGATGGCGAACTCCCGCATTGGCTGGTCCTCGACCGTGGTCGATGCCGACTTGATGAGATTGACATCCTGGAACAGGTGATACATGTTCAGCTCTTTGAGAAAGCTGGACACTTCCAGGTCGGTCGGAGCTACACCGACTATGTGCAGTGAAACGCGGTATTGCGGGGGTTCAATCCGGCCTTCGCCTTCCGCGACAAGATCGTCGCGCGTCTGGCCGCGCGACCGGCCGTCACGCAGGCGACCGCTGCTCTGGCTCGTATTGCGTGGTGATCGCACGAGCTCGGAGGACATATCGAACTCCGTCAGGCTCAGGCGGGGCGGCATGCGATTGATCATCTCTGCAAACAGGATGCTCCGCGGGACCCGCTCGACGAGTGATGCGGCGAGTTCCGCCTTTTCGAGCATCTGTGCTTTCTGATCCTCAAGCTCGTTGAGTTCTTCGATCAGCGAGGCGGCGTTCTGATATTCCGCGTTGACCGTCTCCTGCTCGGTCTTGATCTGTGTCCATTGCCGGTTGGTGACGAGAAACGCGCCGAACACAGCGGTCATGACAACAGCGAAAAGCGTCAGGCAGATCAGGTTCGTCCGCCGCTCAGCTTTCTGCGCCAGATAATCTTCAGGAAGGAAGCTTGACTGGTTCATTGACTTTCCTTGGAGATCCACCGTGCTTAGGAATCCGCCGGCGCGGAACACAGACCGTATGTCACCGCCCAGCCCGGCTGGGATTGGTTGATGTCGAACCCGGGTGTCGGCCGCGAAGGAGCATGCCGCAAACGAGCGATCGGGTCGCCGAGTTGGGCCGGCAGGCCGAGTGCGCGGGCGATGTGCCGGCAGAGGCCGGTCTGCCTCGCCTCGCCGCCGAGAAAGATCGCCCGGTCCACGCCGCGTCCCTGAAACAACCCGCGGTGATATCGCAGGCACATGGACAACTCATCACAGAGCGAGTCGAGCAGTTCGGAGAAATCGACCTGGCCCGGGCCGGACGGGGCGTGGCCCGGCGGGATCGATGTTTTGAGCTCAGGCGGAACCTGTCCCGAGCGTTGATCGGTGGCAACAGCCGCATCAGAATCCGTGAATCGGTTGGGCGATTCGGCTTGAGCTTTGGCCATGGCAGAACTGAGCGCCGCCATCTCCCCGGCCGGCTGCTCGGACTGTTGAGCGGTCGGGACCTGCGATGGAGACTGCACATCCGCTGAGATGTCAAGTCCATGAAGTCGACGCTGCCGGGCAACAGACAGGTCGCAGTTGAGCGCCTCCGCAATGATCTGATCAAACTGGCGACCGCCGACCTGCATGGTCCGCGCAAAGACGAGCTTTTTGCCGTGACTGATGGCAACCTTTGTCCCGCCCCAGCCCATGTCAATGTAGATCGTGTTCACCGTCTCATCGTCCTGACGGCGGTGAAGGTGGTCGAACGCGCGGAGCAGCACGAGCGGTTCGCCATGCACACCGACGACATCGAGCTTGCACCGCTTGAGCAGGTCGACATACTGCATGACGGTGTCCCGCGCGATGGCAAAGCAGATCACTTCCTTGGCGGACTGGCCATCCCGAAGGACATCAGCGACCTCGACCGGACGGACGACGACCGCATCCGGAGCGCAGCCGAGTTGAATCTGAAGCTGATTTTTGACCAGACTGTCCAGTGACGCTGAGTCCGCCCCGGGGATCTGCATGTGCTGAATGTGCGTCTGCTGGCACGGCACTGAACAGACGACCCGTCGGCCTTTGAACCCGGCTTCTTTCAACAACACAGGCAGATGGTCCGCGATGTAGGCACAGGACTGCTCGGTGTCAAAGCGAATTCCGTCGGGAATGGCCAGCTCCGTCGCCGCGACCAACTGCGGCGCATCGCCCCGCGT
>SLJD01000263.1 GCA_007135295.1 Phycisphaerales bacterium | reverse complement strand
TCGATCTGGCTGAACGTTCACGGTCACCGTGTGCAGGAGATTGATGACGCGCTTCGTGCGCAACTCGACCGGGTGGCGCACTGCACAATGCTCGGCCAGGCCAACGTTCCGGCCACTCTGCTCGCCCGCCGCCTCGTCGAGATAGCACCGGACGGGTTGACTCGTGTGCAATTCTCCGACAGCGGAGCGACTGCGGTGGAAATTGCGATCAAGATTGCCATCCAGTACTGGGCGAACGAAGGGCGGGACGGCAAACAGCAGGTTCTCGGATACTTCAATAACTACCACGGCGATACGTTTGGCGCGATGGCCGTCGCGCCGAGCGAGATTTTTCACCATCCTTTTCTGTCGCTCCTGCCGGTCCATCCGCGTGTGCCGTATCCGGCGTGCCCGGACCGGCCCTATGTGACGCCTGAAGACCGGTGCGCCCCATCGATTTTGCATTCGACCGAACAGGCTTTGCGCGAGCATTCTGAAGATATCGCCGCCGTAATCATCGAACCCGTTGAAGGTGCCGGTGGCATTCTTCCAGCGGAGCCGGGGTTTCTACGCGGGCTGCGAGAGTTGTGCGATCGGTATGACGTTATGATGATCGTCGATGAGGTGGCGACGGGCTTTGGTCGAACCGGGTGGACGTTCGCCTGTGATGCGGAACGAGTCACGCCTGACCTGCTGTGCCTCGGCAAAGGACTTTCCGGTGGGTACTTGCCCGTGGCTGCAACGCTCGCGACCGAAACGATCTTTGAAGCATTCCTTGGCGAGGTCGCCGAAAGGAAGACGCTTTTTCACGGCCACTCGTTTGCAGGCAACCCGCTCGGATGCGCCGCATCCCTGGCGAACATCGATCTGTTCGAATCCCTGCTTGATGGGTTGCCTGAAAAGGTCCACGTACTGCACGAGTTGATCAAGCCGATTCAGGATCTGCCGCACGTCCTTGAGGTCCGGCACCGCGGCTTGATGGTCGGCGTCGAACTGGCCGCGGATCCGGAGGCCGGCAGACCGTTTTCATGGTCGCAGCAGGCTGGCATGGTGGTGACGTCTGAAGCCCAGCGCCTTGGCCTGCTCATCCGGCCGATCGGTAACGTGGTGATCTTCATGCCGCCGCTTGTGAGCACAACGGACGATCTGGCGGAGATGGCAGGCATGCTGCGCGAAGCCGTTGTTAACGCCCAGGCCGAACTGGATCGTCTTGCAATGGAAAGCAAATGAGCGGCGTGTTTGTTACAGGAACTGATACCGGCGTCGGGAAAACGGTTCTGGCATGCGGTATCGCTGCGGATCTTGCGGCACGCGGCGTGAATGTGGGCGTCATGAAGCCGATTGAAACGGGTGTTGAACCTGCCGACCAGGCCACAGACGCCGCGCGCCTGGCCAAAGCCGGCGGCGTCTCAGATCCCATTGACGACATATCGCCCTGCCGGCTGCGCCATCCGCTCGCGCCGTCCGTCGCTGCGCGACTGGAGGAGAAGCCGGTCGACTGGTCAGCTCTGAACTCGGCATACCAGCGTCTCCACCGACGACACGACTTCATGGTGGTCGAGGGATGTGGCGGCCTGATGGTTCCGATTGATGAATCGCGCACTGTGATCGATCTCGTTCGCATTTCAGACCTGCCCGTGCTCATCGTGGCTCGACCTACACTCGGGACACTCAACCACACGGCTTTGACCGTCCACGCAGCGCGAAGCCATGGGCTGAAAATGCTCGGGATTGTCCTGAGTCCGGGGGACGCCACGGCATCGGACCTGGCCGAACAAACGAACCCGAGTGAACTTGAGCGCCTGTGCGAGATTCCGGTTCTCGGCCACGTCGATCGCTGCATTGACCTTGACTCGCCGCGCGAACTTGCAGCGGCTATCCGAGGAGTCGACATCAGAGCGTCTTAAGTCCATTTCTAGCGATGCTTGGCGCATGTACGGCTGCGCGATGTGAGTCGTCGCCATAGCGATCTCTGAGCACACGGAGGTGTGCGGAAAGGAGAGCCAAGATGGCGACGACACTCACAGGATTTGAGGGATCGGATACTCGCGGCGTACGACCGCGGCATGGGAACCCGTTTCCGTGGCCGGTCACTGCGTGATGATCGTCTGACTTGGCAATCGGGGAAGCAAAGGTTGGACAACTTTTTGTTTCATGTCTGGTTGGCGGTGGGTGAGCAACGGTGGCGGGACACTGGCGCCTGTGAACCGGCCGAGATGGCGGAGTCGTCGCCAGTTCCCGGTATGGATGCAGCCCGATTGAGGCAATCTCGGCACTCATTCTGCTTTCGAACTGGGGATGAGATGAGCGATGGCCTGATACGCTGTGTCACGTGCGCGGTCCTGTCTGGCTCGTGGCCGGATGCCGGTCGCCGGTTTCGCGCCCGCGCGGCCGGTACGTGGTGAAAAAGGGCCCCGCTTTCGTTGCGGATCTGCAATACTGGCCGGCAAGGCGAAACATGACGTTCACAGGCGGGGCGATCATCCTGTTCTTCGTTTGTGAAGAAACCACACGAGTGGAGGGTCATCATGAGGACCGGCGTTCACCAATGGTTCGGGCAACGATGGCAGGGGCTTATCGGCGTCTCGTGCACCGCCGTATGTCTCGCGGCGTCCAGCGCGTTTGCGCTGCCCTGGCACGTCCCCGACACTGATGCTCATCGTGATCACGCGGTTTCCGATGCGCAGCGCGCGGCCGACCGCCATGCTGACGCAAATCACAGGGCAACAAGCTCCGTCGGTCTGTGCGAGCCGGGGTGGCTGGCGATGTTCGGCGGCGGGCCGGGGGTCGGCAACGTCGTCCGCGCCATGGCGGTCTTTGATGACGGCACCGGCGATGCGCTCTATGTTGGCGGCGACTTTGTAAGCGCCGGCGGCGTAAGCGCGAACCACATCGCGCGGTGGGACGGCGAAGAATGGTCCGCACTCGGCGAGGGGATGAGCAGTTTCGGGTTTGCCGCCGTCACCGACCTGATCGTGTTCGATGACGGCTCCGGCCCGGCGCTCTATGCCGCGGGCTTTTTCACGGAAGCCGGAGGCGAGGAGGCGAATCGCATCGCTAGGTGGGACGGCGAATCGTGGTCGCCGCTCGGCACGGGGATGGACAACGCCGTACAGGCCCTGGCGGTGTTCGACGATGGCTCCGGGCCGGCCCTCTACGCCGGCGGCTGGTTCGATACCGCCGGGGGCGAACACGTCAATCACATCGCGCGATGGGACGGCGAGCAGTGGTCGGGCGGCGGAACGGACAGCCCGGTCGAGGCGCTGACGGTGTTTGACGACGGTTCCGGCTCGGTTCTCGTCGCCGGCGGCGCGTTTCTGAACGCCGGCGACGCAAGCGCCAGCCGCATCGCGACGTGGGACGGCGGCCAGTGGTCGGCACTTGGAAGTGGAGTCAGCGCGACGGTCGATACGCTCGCGGCGTTTGACGGCGGTACCGGCGAAGCCCTCTATGCCGGCGGCGACTTCACGATGGCCGGCAGTCAGACAGTCAACTTCATCGCGCGGTGGGACGGCAGTGCGTGGTCGGATGTCGATGGCGGCATGGATGACCGGGTGCGCGCGCTGACGGTCTTCGACGCCGGCCCCGGCGACGACCCGGCCCTCCATGTCGGCGGCTTCTTTGCGACGGCCGGAGGCGTCAGCGCGAACCATATTGCGCGATGGGACGGCAGCGGCTGGTCGGCCCTCGGCGATGGAATGAACGCCAGTGTGCTCGCCCTGGCGGAGTTCGATGACGGCATCTCCGGCCCCGGCCCGGCTCTTTTTGCCGGCGGCGCATTTACCAGCGCCGGCAACGTCGGCGCCGACCGCATTGCACAATGGGACGGCAACGAGTGGTCCGCGCTGGGCGCCGACGGCGAGGTGCTCGGTCCGCTCAATGATGAGGTCCACGCGCTGATCACGACTGATGAACTCTCGGAGTCAGGCTAGGACGTCTTTTACGCCGGCGGCCGGTTCACGAGCGCAGGCGACGTGAACGCCGAGCGCATCGTGAAGTCCGACGGCGAATCCTGGACGGCGCTCGAGAGCGAAATGGACTCCTTTGTCACGTCACTGGCTGTGTTCGATGATGGTGCCGGCTCTGCGCTCTATGCCGGCGGCCCGTTCACCACCGCCGGGGGCGTGGACGTCAATTCCGTTGCCAGGTGGGACGGCCAAGCGTGGTCGGCCCTCGGCGAGGGCGTGGCGATGAGCCCTCCGCAAACCGCGGAAGTCCGGGCGATGCAGGCATTCGACGACGGCTCCGGTAACGGGCCGGCGCTCTACGTCGGCGGCCGGTTCACCACCGCCGGCGGCGAGCCGGCGAGCCACATCGCGCGATGGGACGGCGAAGCGTGGTCAACGCCCGGGGCCGGCGTGAAGATTCGGGTCGAGGCCTTGACCGTCTTCGATGACGGCTCCGGACCGGCCCTCTTTGTCGGCGGATGGTTCGACATGGCAGGGGATGTGGAGGCCAAACGCGTCGCCAAATGGGACGGCGAAGAATGGTCATCCATCGGCGCGGACATGGACGGCGTGGTCGAGGCGCTGACCGTTTTCGATGACGGCACCGGCCCGGCGCTCTATGCCGGCGGATGGTTCACCCACGCGGCCGGCGACGAGGTCAACCACATCGCCAGGTGGGATGGTGAAAATTGGTCGGCCCTTGGCGCCGGGACCGATGCCGCCGTCCGCGCCCTCCATGTGTTTGATGACGGCACCGGCCCGGCTCTTTATGCCGGTGGTACCTTCTCCACGGTCGGCGACGCCGAGGTGGACGGGTTCGCCCGCTGGGACGGGCAAGAATGGACCGGCCCCGGCGAGGCGGTCAGGGGAAACATCCAGACGTTTACGACCTTCGACGACGCGAGCGGCACCGGCCTCTCGCTGCTCGCAGGCGGGTGGTTCTCCGTCTCCGCCTCCGGCGACTCGTTCATCACCCGCTGGCAGGGCTGCCCGATCGAACCCGGCATTCCCGGCGACCTGACCGGTGACGGCACGGTCGGCGGGGCGGACCTCGGCATCCTGCTCAGCCAGTGGGGCGAATGCCCCGACCCCGACGACTGCCCGGCCGACCTCACCGGCGACGGCACCGTCGGCGGCGCCGACCTCGGTATCCTGCTCTCCAACTGGGGATAACCCCCCGGAAAGGGAACGACCCCC